>DTZQ01000206.1 GCA_012961305.1 Armatimonadota bacterium
CAGTTGGGCCATGTGCCCGCCGATGGAAGGTTCTTTCTCCACCAGCACCACTTCCCGCCCGCCGTTGGCAATGTCCAGGGCCGCCTGAATGCCGGCGATGCCCCCACCGATGACCAGGGCCCGTCTGGTGACCGGCACGCGAATGGGATGCAGGGGCTGGTTCCACTTGACTTTCTCCACCATCAACCGCACTAAGTCGCAGGCCTTCTCCGTGGCCGCCTCTCGGTCTTCGTGCACCCAGGAGCAGTGCTCCCGAATGTTGGCCATTTCGCACAGGTACGGATTCAGCCCCTTCGCCGCCACGGCCCGGCGGAAGGTGACTTCGTGCATGTGCGGACTGCACGCGGCCACTACTACCCCGGTCAGGTTCTTTTCCTCAAGGGCCTCCTGAATGAGCCGCTGGCCGGGGTCAGAACACATGTACCGGTAGTCCACCGCGTGCACCACCCCCGGCAGGGTGCCCGCGTATTCGGCCACCTTCGCCACATCTACCGTGCGGGCGATGTTCTCTCCACAGTGGCAAACGAAAACACCGATGCGGGCCATGAGTTCGGACTCTCCCTTAGGGAGTCAGGGGTTTTAGCCCCGTCCCTGGCTCTACGCTCAACTTAAGGACCTCCCCTCTGTCCCGGGGGGTTTGCAGGTGCGCGCTCATCCCTTTCAAATCCACCACCTGCGGGCCCAGGTCGCCAAAATCAGCCCTGACCTCTCCCCTTTGCAGCCGTTCCCCGGCCCACTGGAGCATGCCGTGCGGCTGCGGGTTCTCCGGGTCGCGGTCCAAATAAATGCCCGAACCGACGATGTGGCCTCGCCGCTCGTACAGTTCATAAGGACTGACCCTGGCCCGGTGGGGTGGTGGCGAAACTCCGAACCAAATGATACGTCCCTTAGTACCTGCCAGCGCTGCCGCCTGTTCAGCGGCCTGAACGGTGCCCACACATTCTATTACTACTCCCGGCAAATCGCCGCCTAATGCCTCTTTCACCCGCCGGCGCAGTTCGTCTATCTTTGCCCCCGTGGGGTTGACCACTTGGGTGGCCCAACCTTTTCGCTGCGCCAGTTCCCGTCGGCGCGGATTGGGTTCGCTCAAGAGCCGGATGGTGAAACCTTCCCTTCGAGCCGCCTGCAGCATGAGTTGTCCAATGAACCCGCCCCCTATCACCAGTAAGGACTGTTCACCTGCCCACTCCTTCGCTCGGGCCAGCAAAGGTGCGGCCAGGGAGGGACAAAGTGCTGCTGTTTCCCCAAAAGGCGTAGCCTGCAAGATTCCCCAGCGCACACAGGCTAACGGCTCAGCACAGGACATTTGCGTCCAAACTTTCCCCGTTTCCTCGGCTGGCTCATCCTTGCCGTTCCGAGGGATGGTGACCTCTACGGACAAAGGCTGGTACGCTGGCACCTTGACGTACTGTGCGTACCCTCCGTCCAGGTTTACCCCCACCGCCGCTAAGTGCTGACAGCAGTCCTCTCGTCTCTGGGAGCAGTAGTAACACTTTCCGGCTTCTGCCTGGGCCCGCACCTGGTCAGGATAGTGGGTCAGGTCGAGGCCGACGAAATACTCACAAAAGATGTTGGGGTCAACTATCACATAATCCCCCATCTTCAGGGAGGACAGCCCCTTCTCGGCCCGCAGTTCGTTCACCCTTTCCCCCAGCCACACCACCCGGCCAAATATCTCGTGGCCGGGCACCAAATCGGCTGGTACACCCTTGCGAAACTCATTGGTCCGAATTCGGTCATCTGTGGGACAGAAATTACACCGCAGAACCTCCACCAAAACGTCGCTGTTCACCAGCGGGCCCACTTTTTTCGCGACCAACTGCGGTATCCGTACTGGTCCCCCTAAATCAGTCAACTGCAGGGCCGGATATTCGGTGTTTTCCCAGGCGTGCTTGTCCACCTTGGGGCCTACGCTCCTAATTTCTGCAGCACGGACTTGGGGTCAACGATAAGGCGCTCCAAACCCAGAGCCTTGCGGTCTAATCCCAGAGCCAAGCCGAGAAGTTGGGTGAAGTAAAATATCGGCAAGTTGTAGGAAGTTTGGTAGCGGCGCTCTACATCGCTCTGGCGCAGGTCAAGGTTGGCTTGGCAGAGGGGGCAAGCGACGGCCAAAGCCTCGGCTTCTGCCTCTTTGGCCTCTCTTAGGAGGTCATTAACCAGTTTGTACACCAAATCCGGGCGGGACAGGCTGAGGGTTCCGCCGCAGCATTCGGTCTTATAGGGCCAGTTCACACAGGTGGCTCCCACAGCCGTTAGGAGTTCCTCCATAGTTTGGGGGTTTTCCGGGTTGGGACTGGCGGTGATTTTCGGCGGGCGGGTGAGCAAGCAGCCGTAGTAGCAGGCGACCTTTAGCCCCTCCAGCGGTCGAGCCACTCTCTCCTGCAGGGCAGTGAGGCCCACCTCGGTATGCAAAATGTCCAGCAGGTGTCGTACCTCCACAGGCCCCTTACATTCAATTTCGGCCACCTCTTCCACTTGCGCCCGCAGGCCCTCATCGGCCCACAGTTGGTAATTGGCTGTGCGCAGGCGATTGAAACAGGCAGCGCAGGCGGTAACCAAGATGGGGGGCTGGTCTCCGTTCCGGGGCACCTGAGCCAGTGTCCAGGCCGGCAGGGCTACCGAAAGCAAGTGGTTCGTCGCATGGGCGGGAGTGGCACCACAACAGGCCCAGTCAGTCAGTTCTTCCAGAGTAACTCCCAAGGCCTCACCAACACTCAGGGCCGACCTCTCATATTCCTGAGCCAAACCATGCAGGGAACAGCCAGGGTAGTAGGCGTATTTCATGCCTTCTCTCCCCTTCGCTTCTCCAGGTTCTCAAAAATTCGCCAAATGGCTGTTACTTCCTTAGTCTTGGGCACCCGCAGGGAGAATTTCCCCTTGGCCAACATCAGAGGGCCTTTTCCGGCATCGCGGAAAAGGTGACCGCTGCGCAGGTTCTGGCGCAGGACCAATTCCAATTCATGCACCCGCCCGCGGGCACAGACGTTGCGCAGGAAGTTCTCATTGAACAGGGCCACTTCCCGTTCGGCAGCAGTGTAACCTTCTTCCCGGGCCAGACGGCGAAGGGCGTCCATCACCCGGGCCACGTCCACCTCCTGCGGACAGCGGGTGGTGCAGGTTTCACAGGAAGCACACAGCCAAATGGTGTGACTTTGCAGCACCATCTCCCGCTGGCCCAACTGTACCAGACGCATCACTCGGGCCGGATCCAAGTCCATGGCAAAGGCCAGGGGACAGCCAGCGGTGCATTTCCCGCACTGGTAACAAGCGGCTATGTCCTCCCCAGAACTTTCCTCTATCTCTCGAACGAACTCTTGCGCCGCGGCGCTGGTCAAATCAGCAGACAAATTCATCGGTCGCCACCTCGTCCTCTATTTGTTGTACAACGCTTTCGCCAAACGGAGCAGGGCTCGGAGAACCAGGCCCCAAACTTAGACGCGAAGACGTGGTAAACGCGCAGACGGATAGACGTGGAGACGCTCCTGGGAAACTTGGCTAATAGGAGTTACGCAGTTGAACTGCGTAACTTCCTGTCCTGGCGAGGTGCTCGGCTTCGCTGGACCGGGGACGGAGGACCGGGCCGTCCGTCTCCAGAGGGTAGGCAACCAGGATTACCCACGACCCCCTGCCCCAACCTTAAAAGGCTGGGGAATAACGTTCACACCTCACCCAGGTCAAAAGGCCCGGCCGGCGCAGCCGAAGACCTTCATTCGGTTGATGACCTGTTCCTTCACGGCCTCCCGGGCGGGGGCGAGCACCTTACGGATGTCGTACTTGCGCGTTTCGCCCGTGATGTCTGCCAGGTTGTGGAGCGCGTTCATTTCGCCCATGACGCGGTTGATGGCCGAATAGAAGGCGATGCGCATTTGGGTGTCAATGTTGATTTTGCGGATGCCTTCCTGAACGCCTTGGGTTACGTCCTTGTCCGGCACTCCTGTTCCGCCGTGCATCACCAGCGGGACAGGGAGAGCCTCCCGTAGGAGTTGGAGCAGACCATGGGCGATGAAGGGCTTCCCTTTGTACACTCCATGCTTAGTGCCGATGCCTACGGCCAACAAATCCAGTCCGGTCTGCTCGACGAATTGGGCGGCTTCATCCGGGCGGGTCAGACCAGCGGGCCAACCGGGATAGCCCGGTCCAGCCGTTTCATCCAACAGTTTGGCCGTCTTGGTGGGGTCGCTAAGTTTCTCCTCCAACTCTGGAGTGATAGGTATTTCCTCCCCCACCTGTCCCAAGAGGCCGATTTCGCCCTCCACGCTGATGCCTTTCGCATGAGCCTTTTCCACCACCGCTTTGGTCACAGCCAGATTCTCCTCTGCGCTGCGCGGAGCCTTGCCCTTTTCGTCCAAGGAGCCATCAATCATCACCGAACTGAAACCCAGGTCCATGAAACGAGCCGCCACCTCCTCGCTGCGGCCGTGGTCGAGGTGCACTGCTACCGGCACAGAAGCCCTCCTGGCCAGGCTCAAAATCGAGCCTATCAACTCTTCGGTGACCGAAACCCATCCTTCGACCTCGGTATAGCCCAGGCTGGTTTGGGTAAACTGGATAATCAGGGGCGAACGTGCTTCCTCAGCCGCGGTGAAGATGGCTTGGGCCGTCTCCAGGTTGACGGCATTAAAGGCCCCCACCGCGTACACCGGCTCTTTCGCCGCGGCTTCCATTAGTTCCTTGCTGGTTACTAAGGCCATTTTTTTCACCTCCTCACCTTTTCCAACCCCCCGAAGCCTGAAATTCTTTCAAAGCCCGTAACCATTTACCCTGCTGGTGGTATTGAACATTCGCAATCACTCTGCCCTCAGCACTGGTGAAGATTACCTAATTACCCAATTGCCAAAGGGCCCCTGAAGTGTTGAACGCTGAGGGCCGGGCACTTATTTCTGGCTCAATAGGGCAGGTTCAGATTGCTCACCGTTTGTCGTACCCCATTGTATTCCTCGTCAGAGGCTAAGAGAAACCCGCCCACGCCGGCCCTGCGTAAAACCTCCTGATGTTCGGGATTGTTCAGGTTCAGATTAAGCAGCGCCTCTTGGATGGCTTTTACGACCCGCTTATTGCTCTCCGGGAAGGCAGCAAAACACCAGTTGGGGAAGGGTTCGGTACGGGCCAAAATGGTTAACTTACTGAGGTCCACGCGACCCTTAACTTCTTCCAGCGCGGCCTCTTTGACGAAACCAGCATCGGCTTGGCCTCGGCTGACGGCCAGTACCACTTGGTCGTGTCGTTTCCCCAAGATGAGGGTGAAATCATCTGCTTTTAGGCCCCTCTCCTGGCATAGAGCCAACGGGGCCACGTAGCCGAAGAAACTCCGCCGGGAAGGCACCATAATGGTTCTGCCCCGCAGGTCCTCCACCTTTTTAATCCCTCTATCTGTACGAGCAATAATCACTCCGCGGGAAGTCGTCTGGGGCTCTACTTCTCCTCCAGGCGAAGAGACCAGGGTTAAGGCTTTAACCAAAGGATAGGCCCCTTTGGTTTTGGCCAGTATGGTGTAAAGCAGGGGGTTTTGGAAACTGACATCGGCCTTTGCCCTTTCCATCGCTGCCAGGAACCCATCATAACTGGCTGCGGAGACCCATTCTATTCGATAACCGGTAGCCTTTTCCAGATACTTCAACAGGCCCTTATATTTCTCCGTCATGAGGTGTAGCGAGTAATCAGGAAGTATGGCTACCTTAGCCACGAGACGTTTGATTTTCACTTGGGTAACCAAACCTGGCGTTGCCTGCTGAATGTGGAACTCTAAACCGGGATAGCAAACCTTCTCTCCCTTTTGAGGTACTCGTCCTGCGTGGGCGATAATCAAATCACTCAGGGTTTCATACTCTTCCTCTGGGAGGTCCAAAGCCAGTCGTCTGTTCAGTTCTTTCAGACTTTTAGTAGCCTCGACCGCTTCCTTGGCACAACCCCCCAGCAAAACCAAAGACAGAGGCAACATCAACAATTTCAAGATGGTATAATGCTTCATGGTTAGACCCTCACCGACCGGTTTTTCCCCTTCCCCCTGTGGAGCCACCACAAGGATAGCGGGTGGGGAGACCGATTTAGGTAGCCTATGCGGCCTCTTCCATTGGTTCCTCCGGCAGCAGTTGCTGCTGTACCACCTTCCCTTGCACCTTCTTTTCGGCCAGGCCCAGGGCTACGGCTACGCCATGCAAAATAGCCTCTGGCCGGGGGGGACAGCCGGGAATGTAATAATCCACAGGGATTACTTTGTCCACTCCCCCCAAGATGCTGTAAGTATCGTACCACACGTTTCCCCCTACTGCACAGGAGCCAATAGCGATAACCAACTTAGGGTCAGGGGTGGCTTCGTAGAGCCGTTTCAGGGCCGGCGCCACCTGTCGCGTCACTCCTCCCGTGACCAATAGCACGTCAGCGTGGCGGGGAGAACCCACCAATTTAATACCCAACCGCTCCGCGTCGTAGTACGGCGTGAGCACATTGATGATTTCAATGTCACAGCCGTTGCACGCTCCACAATTGGTGTGGAAAACCCACAGAGCCTTGGGAAAGGCTTTTTGGCACCAAGTACGAAGCATCTTTAACTACCTCCATTTACCCACCCAAAATGGCCAACAGGCAATTAGTAGCACTATGCAAAATCTCATAGGCCAGCGTGGGGTAGATACCCAGAGCGATAACTAATAAGGCCAAGACGAACATGGCTATCCACATGGTAATAGGTACTTCCTGCCTTTCCTCCTGCGGGCCAGGATTGGCAGGGACTAACTCGAGGCGCGGCTCCCCCCAGAAAATTCGGTAGGCGGCGCGCACGAAACAGGCGACGGTCAGCAAGCCGGTAAACACCGCAATAATCGCAGCCCACAGCAGACCCCGCTCGGCTGCGGCCACAAACAGGGTGAACTTGCTCATGAATACGTTAAACGGCGGCAGGCCTCCAATGGCCAAGGCTCCCACAAAGAAGCAGAAAGCCGTTATGGGTGCCCGGCGGGCCAGTCCTCCCAGTTCACTGATTTTACGCTTGCCGGTCAAATGTAAAATGGAACCCGCTCCTAAAAATAGAAGGGCCTTAACCAGAGTGTGATTCATCAAATGGAACAGCCCGCCGTAGATGCCCAAGTAGGTCCCCAACCCCAACCCTTCCACTACATACCCAATCTGGCTCACACTGGAGTAAGCCAGCATACGCTTGATGTCATCCTGTACCAGAGCCATGAGAATACCCACCACCATGCTGAGGGAAGCCATAATGGCCACGAAAATCACCACCGCTGGATACTGGGGAGCGAAAATGGTAATCGTGCGGGCCAGAGCATAGGCCCCGACTTTTATGACGATGCCGGAGAGCAAAGCACTAATAGGGGCTGGGGCCTCGGCGTGAGCATCCGGCAACCAAGCATGGAAAGGCACCAGTCCGGCTTTGGTGCCAAAACCGGCGACAATCAATGCGTTAGCCAGCAAAACTACGCTAATGGGCATCTGGGGTGCGGCTTTACCCAACTCGGTGAGCAGCAAAATCCGTCGTCCCGCCATAAAGGGCAAACCGGCGGCAGCGCAGTAAATCAAACTCAGTCCCATGAGGGAAAAGAGCACCCCTACGGTGACCAGCATGAGATATTTGTAGCCAGCCTCTATGGCCTGCCGGTTCCAGTAGAAGGTCACCAAGAAGGCAGTGGCCAGGGTGGTGAACTCCAGTGACACGTACAACATGACGATGTTGTTCGTGGCACAGGTCCAGTTCATCATGCCCAGAAAGAGCAACAGCAGGCCGTAATAGACGCTCAGCCGAGAAGGAGCGTCTGGGTGCTCCCGCAGCCGTTCGGGAATGTACCGTAGGGAGTAGAGGACAATAATTACCCCTACACAAGCCCCTAACACCTCCATCAAAGCACTTAAACCGTCTACGTAGATGTGCTCATGCCAAGCCGTCAGTATGGTTCCCTGGAGTACGTCCCGGGCGATGAGCAGGGAGATACCCAAGGTCGCTGCCAGTCCGATAAAGGCCCACTCGCCGTGAAAGGCCCGAAAGCGAGCCACTACCAGACTTACCACTCCGCACACCGTAGGTACTAAAAACACCAGCAGCGGCAAAACGGATTCCTGCGTTTGCATTGTCCTTCCCCTTTTTGGACTCAGGGGCTTTAGCCCCGTTAGAACGGCCTTTACCGCTTTAACTCTGACAACATAAGCGTATCGGTGGTGCCCAAAGTCTGATAAATACGCCCGGCCAAGTACAGAAGTAGCCAGGCAGCAATAATAATGTTAGAAGTAATGCCCATAATGGTCGTTTCCGGCAAGCCCGGGGCTAAGGTTACCAGAGACAGGTGAATACCATTCTCCAACACTACAATGCCAATGACAATTTTCACCACATCTCGCTTGGCCATACACATGTACAGCCCCAACAGGAAAACGGTAAAAGCCATGGCCAGACTGGACTTGGCTGGCTCTACCAAGGCTGCCGAGGTAGGAGCAATGAAATAAATATAGGTGTAAATGAAGCGGTAGAAGGCGACAATGAAAATCACCACTAAGGCCACCGAGGGCCGAAAGCCAATGATGGGCCTCACTTCCCGAGAGGGAAATTGACGCACATGCATCCACAGCAATAGGGGAATGAGCACTACTTTCGTGATTACCGCCACTCCGGCCCATCCGTACAACCACGGCTGCGTCCAGAGGAGCCCAAAGGCAGCAAAAATTGCGGCCAGGGTGGCTGACTGGAAAATGAGGGCCACAATGGCCCCCCGCAGAACCCTTACCTCCGCCGCCAGCAGGGAGGCCAAGAGGTGTACCATCATTAAAGTCACAATGACGTTCCCATGTTCAATGGCCAAACCCATATTTTTACCTCTCCCTTTGCCTTTGCAGAAGCATGGCTTCTGCGCTCCAAAAGTTCTCAGGTGCGAAAGCCGGTCTCCATCATCCTATCCAGCACTTTGTTGACCGGCTTGAAGCAACGGCCACAGCGCTGGCAGGAAGCCATGAAAATCTCCAGCTGGTCGGTAATATCAGCCTTGTCATTGGTAGCCAGTTCAAACTCCGGCGTAAGCCGCACGGCCCCTTCCTGACACACCTCCTCGCAGCGGCCGCAGTAAGTACAGCGTTCGCGGTAAATTTCGATGACCCGAAAGTCCTGGGCCAGGTCTTTGATTTGGAACACCTGGGCCGGACAAACATTAGCACAACCGCCGCAACCTACGCACTTTTCCACCTCTATTTCTACTCGTCCACGAAAACCCTCCGGCAGAGGCTGTGGGGGAGGGCCCAGCGGATAAGGAGCCGTTACCACGCCGCTTTTAATGCAAATCCAAACTTCTTTCAGTTTGCTGCCAATCATTACTGCCACCTCAATTTTAACCTTTGGGGACGAACCCCAACAGTAATTACAGCCCTCACCCTCCTGACCCTCTCCTTCACCACTACTGAGTGCTGAGGGCCGTCCTAACGGGGCTGAAGCCCCTGACCCCAAAGAGCCTTCTCGCCCCTCGCCCTCTCTCCGTGCGGGGAGGGTTGAGAAGGGGCCGGGAGTGAGGGTTGCCTGAGTAGTAGTTACCTCCAGCGCTGTTCTACCCGGCTACGAAGGCCAACACTACGGCCATCACGCCGGTGATGACAATCCACAGATAGAACTGTAAGGCCTGGTCGATGCGCAGGCGGGGAGTGACCACCTCAATCAGCCCTATCAACACAAACACCAGGAGCACTTTCACCAAAGTCAGGATGAGGTTAACCCCGGCCAGGGCCGTGTGGGGCCAGGGGAAGAAAACCTTTACCAAGACGGTTGCTAATACGAACTGCCGAACCCAAATGGCCCATTTGAACAGAGCCAACTTGGGCCCGCTCATTTCGATAAAGGGTCCCCCGATGATTTCCTGCTCGGCCTCCGGAATGTCAAAGGGCAATTTGCCAAACTGGGCTTGCAGGGCCATAAACAGGGCGAAGGCGGCAATGAGCATGGACAGGGAAGCCCCGTGAACCGTGTGCCAGGCAATCAAATCGGCAAAGCGCAGGGAGTGGGCATTCACCATTGCCGTTACCAGGGCCATGACCAGGGCCAGTTCCACCAGCAGGTACATCATCATCTCCCGGGTGGCGCCCGCGTAGGCGTAAGGGGTGCCGGTGGCCATCCCTCCCAGAATAATGGCAATGGCCGAAAGGCCCAAGACGTAGATGAAAACGATGACATCCCCGCCCATATCCAGCGGCGGCCGTTTCACCAGGGGCACCAGCAAAGCCGCGCACAGGGCACTTCCCAGGCAGAGCACTGGTGCCAGCCGCTGCCAAGAGGTGAGACCAACCTCCAAATCCTCTTTGCCCAGGAGTTTTAGCAGGTCCAAAAACGGCTGCCACACCCCTACCAGGGGCCCTTGCCGTGAGTGGGCTATTTGGGCCTTAATATATTTGCGGCTGAAGCCCTCAAACAAGGGACCGAAAAACAGGGCCAGCACCAAATTTAGCACTCCCCAACCAATTACCGCTGTCATTTCCTCCCTCCCCGCGATAGCCGCAGCAAATCCTCCTGCGTCAGCACTTGTACCTTGCGCGAGCGGACGTCCACCACCTCCACCCGTTCCGTACAGGAGAAACAAGGGTCAAAACTGCCCAGGGAGATGGGCATATCCGCAATTTGGCCTCCCTGAATCATGGGCGGCACCGCTTGCAAGTTGGCATAGGTCGGCGCCCGCACCCGCCAGCGCTCCAAACGGTTGTTCTCCCCGGTAAGAACGTAGTGAATGGCCTCCCCCCGCGGGGCCTCTACTACACAGATACCCTCCTTGCCCGGCGGGATTTCTTCCTCTACCAGGGTCATTAGGTCCCCCTCTGGCAGTTCCTTCAACTTCTCTATGCCCTCGCGGACCAGGCGAACGGAATCCAGAACTTCCCCCAGGCGCACCAGCACCCGGGCCCACACGTCACAGCCCTCCTCCACCTGCTTCTCCGGCACCAATTCATCATAGCCGGCATAGGGATGGTCCACCCGGGCGTCAATGGGCACGTTGGAACCCCGGGCCGTGGGGCCCACCACGCAGATTTCACGGGCCGTTTCCTCCGGCAGCGGGCCCACCTCTTGGGTGCGCATCAGCAATGGCGTGTCATTAAGCATCGCATCCAGCAATTCCGAAGTCTCCCGCTCAATTCCGGCCATTACCTCCAAGACCCGCTCGTGCTTCTCTGCTGGAATATCCCAACGCACCCCGCCAATGAGGTTCATCCCATAGGTTTTGCGGTTACCGGTGATTTCCTCACACAGCCACATGACCGGCTCCCGGATGCGCCAAGACTGCATCAGTACGGTGTCGAAACCAATTATGTGTCCGGCAATGCCCAACCAGAGGAGGTGGCTGTGAATCCGCTCCAGTTCCAGCATAATGCTGCGAATTATCCGCGCCCGGCGGGGTGGGGTAAGGCCAATGGCTCGCTCCACGGCCTCACAGTAACAGGTGCTGTGAATGAAACCACAAATGCCGCAGATGCGCTCCGCCAGAAAGGGCACTTGATTGTAAGTCATCCGGCTCTCGCCCAGTTTCTCGATGCCTCGATGGTTATAAAAGCCCCGGTAATCACAGCCGACGATGGTTTCTCCTTCCACGAACAGCCGCCAGTAGGAAGGCTCCTCCAGCACGGGAAAAAAGGGACCTACCGGCAGCACCACCGTTCCTTCCGGCGGTTCTTTCAACTGCGGGCGGGCACTGAAATCGGGTTCCGGATGGTGATTATAGGGAAAATCCTTGCGCAAGGGATGAACGCCTGCCGGCCAGTCATCCGGCAGGATCAGCCGACGCGGGTCGGGATGACCCTCTACAACGACCCCCAGCAGGTCCTGCAGTTCCCGCTCCGCCCAGGCGGCCCCTGTAACCAAGGGGGTAATGGAGGGCAACCGCGGGTTTTCCGGGTCCAATTGCGTGCGCAGCGAGAGAAACAATTTATCCTCGTCCAGGGAAAAAATATGCGTGACCACAAAGGATGGCCCAGTCACCCCCACTCCCATAGGCTTAAAGCGCGAGTCCGTACCCGCAGTAATGAGGAACCGGGCCCGCAAATCCCGGAGAAAATGTTCAGCGGCGACTGGTATGTCCTCCGACGCCACCGTCACATATACCTGGTCTGGCACCGGCTCCGCTAAGTCCAAGACCTTCTCCCCCAGTCGGGCCTGGACCTGTTCGATGAGTTCTTGACTGGTCATTAGGGTACTCCTCCCAATCGCGCCTGACGGCGCTTTTCCCCCTCCCTGCCCATTACTCCGAGGTTCGCTGGAACAGCCTGAGCCGCGACGAAGTCAATCTGCCTCCTTTCTACGAGAGAGCATACAAAATCGCAATGGCTATCACTATCCCTACCGCCATCCACAGCACGTACATTTGAGGATAGCCCACATGGCTCTCGCTGAACCGCTCACACCACTTGGCCCCGATGGCAATTAGGCGGTAATACAAGCGGTCAAAATCCAACAGGGCCCGCAGCCGTGGCAGGTCGCCCACTTTGGGCCGGGGCAGGGTAGGATAATAAGTTCGCACCCGCCGGGTGCCAATGCGGAAAGATAGAAAGTCCTGGAAGGGCAAGTAGAAACCGTGCGCTTTGTAGCGGACCTCATCCCCCGCATGCTCCTCCCCACAGAACCAAGGACTCGTGCGGCGGACGGGAGCCCCCGCCAGCCGGTAGAGGGCATAAGCAAGCGCACAGCACACCAACAGTCCTCCCACCAGGAAGAGTGGATTCCACACCCCCGTAACTCCCTCCCCCACATTGAAGTTGATGCCTACAGGGGAGGCACCAAAGAGCCAAGCGAAATTAGGCGCATATTCCGCCGGCAAGACCGCGTTCGCCGCTCCATAGAGCAACCGTACCGGAAGCAGGGGCCAGACTCCGAAAAGGACGCAAAATATAGCAATGACCACTTGTGGAACTTTCATGCTCAAGGGCACCTCAGCGGGGCCGGCTTCTTCCCTCTCCGGGTAGAGGGAGCCAAAGAATGCGGTGCCTAAGAACTTCAGGAAGGAAGCCAAGGTAACCGCCGAGATGAAAATGGCTACGCAGCCCAGAGCCAGGAACAAAGGGATGACTAACCCTCCCGTTAGGGTGCTCTGGAAAATTAGCCACTTGCTGGAAAACCCGCTGAAAGGGGGAATGCCTGCAATGGACAGGGAGGCAATGATGGCCGTGGTGGCCGTAAGCGGCATGATAGCCATTAAGCCCCCCATTTTGTTCAAATCACGAGTCCCCGTTCGGTAGAGGGCTGCTCCGGCGTTCAAAAACAACAGGGATTTATAACAGGCATGATTGACCACGTGGAAGAGCCCCGACATCAATGCCACCGTGGCCAGGGCCGGATTTAGGCGCAGGAAACAAATCCCCGTACCGACCCCCAAGAGCATATATCCCA
>DTZQ01000207.1 GCA_012961305.1 Armatimonadota bacterium
CAGGCCTACGGCCAGTTGGTAGGGGTCGGCGTAGGTAGCCTGGTCTCGGATGGTGTGGGGGTCGAAGACCACGAGGTCGGCGAAGTAGCCCGGCCGCAGGACGCCCCGCTGCGGCAGGCCGAGTTTCTCCGCCGGTTGGGAGGTCATCTTGCGAATGGCTTCCTCCCAGGTCAACAGGCCCCGCTCCCGCGTGTACTCTCCCAAGATGCGGGCGAAGGTGCCAAAGGTGCGCGGATGGGGTTTGCCGTGCCGCAGGGGACCCTTGGTGGCCCGGGCCATGGCGTCCGCTCCAATCATGGTGCCGGGATAGCGCATCACCATTTCCACGTCGGCTTCGCACATGCCGAAACTAATCATGCCCGTCTGGGCTTCATCCTCCAGCAACAGTTGGAACAGGGCTTCCACCGGGGGTACTCCCTCTGCCTGGGCAATTTCCCAGAGGTTTCGGCCCTCGCAGTCTTTACGGGCCTCGGTGACCACTTCGGACACAAATACCCGCTGCCAGTCCTCTTCCTGGGGAAAACGGGCCGAGAGTTCCGCAGTCAGGCGGGTTCTGGTGTCCGGGTCGCGCAGCCGCTCGAGCAAGGCTTCCGTGCCCCCCGCATGGGCCCAGGGGGGCAGGAGCGTTTTCAGGGTGGTCGAACCTGCCAGGTAGGGATACTGGTCGCAGGTAATTTCCACCCCTTCGGCGCGGGCGGCCTCCATCTGGGCCAGGGTCTGTTCCACTTTGCCCCAATTGGCCTTGCCCACGGCTTTGTGGTGGGAAACCTGCACTGGGATTTCTGCCTGCCGGCCAATTTCGATGGCTTCGGTCAAAGCCAGCAACAGGTAATCTCCCTCGTTGCGCAGGTGAGTGGCGTAAATCCCCCCTCGACGGGCGGCCACTTGGGCCAGGGCCACAATTTCCTCCGGGCGGGCGTAGCAGCCGGGCGGGTAAATGAGGCCGGTGGAAAGTCCCCAGGCCCCTTCCTCCAGGGCCTGTTCCACCTCCCGCTGCATGGCCCGCAGTTCCTCGGGTGTGGGGGGACGTTCCTCCCAGCCCATCACCACTCCCCGCACCGTGCCCTGGCCCACGTAGGTCAGAAAATTGGTCAGCAGGCCCCCTTCCTCCAGCAGGGTCAACATTTCGCCCAGAGTGCGCCAGGTGGGGCGGTAGCCGAAGCGAGCGAAGTAGCGAGTTTCGGGGTCTTCAGCCTCGGCTGCTACCCGGGGGGCGAAAGAGGAACCACAGTTGCCCCCTACTTCGGTCGTTACGCCCTGAGTGAGGTGACTTTCCGGGCGCGGCTCGAGGATGTTTCCCGCCGCGCTGTGGGAGTGCATGTCAATGAATCCTGGGGCTACGATAAGGCCCGCGGCGTCCAGGATTTGCTTGCCTTCCCCCACGGTAGGCCCTATGGCACTGATGCGGTCTCCAACCAAGGCCACGTCGGCCACAAAGGCCGGCCGGCCCGTACCATCTATGACCTGACCGTTGCGGACGACCCAATCGTGCTCACTGCCCATAGATGACCTCCTGAAAAGAAGACGAGAAGGACAAACGCCCTTCCCGTCTCCTGCGGTCAGCATTCAATCCTTTAGTCCGAACGCCAACGCTTAAGGACTGAATGCGGGCGAAAAACCCATCACAGGTGGTAATGAGGCTACTCGGTCTCAGCCGCCTCTTCAGGAGTTTCTTCCCCTTCTTCGACTGTCTCTTCTTCGGCTTCTTCTTCCTCTTCGACTGCTTCCTCAGCCGGGGCAGTCGGCTCTTCCGCAGCCTCCTCTGCCGGTGCCCGCTCCGGCTCCGCAATCGGCAAGGCCGGTTCTTCCACCGTTTCTGCCGGAGGGGGTGCTGGTGGTTTCTTGGCACAGCCCACGAGCACCAACAGGAAAGCCATTACTGTCAGCACCAGGAACAAAGTTACGACTTTCTTCGCCATAATCCTAACCTCCTCTCCAAATGCCTGTCACCCAAGTGACAGCGTAAATTGACCTACAGACCCCCTATATTTAGTACGTACCAGCGAACCATTTGCGCCGAAAAATTTGGACTAGGGGGCCAAATCCAAAAAGTACTGGTGAACGCGCAGGTCCTCGGTCAGTTCGGGATGAAAGGCTACGGCCAGCAGGTTTCCCTGGCGGACGAAGACTGGGTGGCCTTCAAAGGTGGCCAGGGCTTCCACTTTCGGTCCCACGGCTTCAATGTAGGGGGCACGAATGAACACTGCCCGCACGGGTTCGGGGCCCAAGACCGGTATTTCCAAGTCGGTCTCGAAACTGTCCACCTGCCGCCCAAAGGCATTCCGCCGCACGGAGATGTCCATTAGGCCCAAGCGCGGCTGGTCGCTGCCGATGATGTCCTTGGCCAGCAAAATCATCCCCGCGCAGGTGCCCAAAATGGGAGCCCCCCGCTGGGCCAAGTCAACCATCGGCTCCCGCAGGCCGAAACGCTCCATCAGCAGACCAATAGTAGTACTCTCTCCTCCGGGAATGACCAGACCTGCACAGGCAGCAATTTCCTCTGCCGTGCGCACCGGCTGGGCAGTTATCCCCAACCGCTGCAGGGTCCGTAAGTGCTCTGGCACATCCCCTTGTAGGGCCAGTACACCGATAACTCTCTCTGTGCTCATTTGCGGCTACCATCCCCGCAGTTGCAACAGTTCCTGCTCGCTTAATTTGGACACGTCAATGCCCACCATAGGCTCACCCAGGCCCTTGGAAACCTCCGCCAGTTTCTTCGGGTCTTGGTAATAAGTAGTGGCGGCCACAATGGCCCACGCCCGTTTGACCGGGTCGCCGGATTTGAAGATGCCTGACCCGACGAAAATGGCCTCGGCCCCCAGTTGCATCATCAAGGCAGCATCGGCGGGGGTAGCAATGCCCCCTGCGGAGAAGTTAGGCACTGGCAGTTTGCCCGTTTCTGCCACTTCCAACACCAATTCGTAGGGGGCCCCCAAGTTTTTGGCCTCGGTCATCAACTGCTCCCGGGAGAGGGATTGCAAGCGGCGGATTCCGTTCATCACTGCCCGCATGTGGCGGACGGCTTCAACTACGTTGCCCGATCCGGCTTCCCCTTTGGTGCGAATCATGGCCGCCCCCTCACCGATGCGCCGCAGGGCCTCCCCCAGGTCGCGGCAGCCACAGACGAAGGGCACCCGAAACTGATGCTTGTCAATGTGGTGTTCCTCGTCGGCAGGGGTCAGGACTTCGCTTTCGTCAATGAAGTCCACTCCCAGGGC
>DTZQ01000208.1 GCA_012961305.1 Armatimonadota bacterium
ATGGGCCCCCACTCGCCCCGCACGGGGATGTTCTGCAAGTTGGGCCGACTGCTGGACAGCCGCCCAGTGGCCGTGCCCGCCTGGTTGAAGTGAGTGTGCAGCCGCCCGGTCCGTTCGTCCACCAGTTCCACCCACACCTCTAAGTAGGTGGACTTCAATTTGGCCCGCTCCCGGTACTCCAAAATCTTGGGCACGAGGGGATGTTGGTCGGCCAACTGGGCCAAGGTCTGAGCATCGGTGGAATAGCCCGTTTTGGTCCGGTGCCCCGGCGTCAGGCCCAGGTCAGTGAACAGCACCTTTTGCAGTTGCTTGGGCGAGTCGGGGTTGAACTCCCGCCCGGCCAGGCGAAACATCTCCTGTCGCAGTTCCTCCAGTTCTGCGGCCAGGCGGGCCCGCAGTTGCTCAACGTACTCCCGGTCAATGCCCACCCCGGCGCGGGTCATGTCCGCCAGCACAGGAACGAGGGGCAGTTCCAGTTCCCGATAGACCTCGCTCACGCCCAGGTCCTCCAGGGCCTGATGCAACACCGGCACCAACCGCATCACCGCCTCCGCGCGGGCACAGGCCCCAAAGGCGGCGGAGGAAAGTGGGCCTTCGGCCGGCGGTTGGGGCCAGTTGCGGCCCAGATGTTCTAAAAGCAGGTCGGACAGTTCGTACTTGGCCCGTCCCGGCTGCAACAGCCAGGCGGCCAGCAGGGTGTCCGCTTTTAGGCGGGCGGGAGAGAAACCGTGCTGCTCCTGGGTCAGCAACAGGGACTTTAGGTCGTGCCCCCACACCGCCAAACCGCCCCTCTGCACGCGGTCCCGCAGCCGGGCCACTGGCTCCGGCAGGGAGGCGAAGAGGTCGCCGGCGGCTGCTGTCTGGCCCAAAGTGGAAGGGGGCAGGAAAAAGACCTCCTCCGGAGAGAAGGCTACGGCCAGGCCGCCGGGTTCCTTTTTGCTCGGCTCCGCCCAGACCAAGGCGACCTGCGCCGCCCGTTCCAGGGCGCGAGCCAAGGTTTTCTCCGCGGCTGGCGTGCTCAGCAGCCGGTAGGGAGGGGCAGCGGTCACCTGAGCGGGAGAGGCCTCCAAACGCCGCAGCAGGCTGAAGAACTCGTACCGACGGAATAACTCCCTTAGCCGCTCCCGGTCGGGTTCGGACCACTGCAAGGCCGCGAGGTCCACCCGGAGGGGCATGTCGGTGTGGAGAGTAGCCAGGCGTTTGCTCAAGCGGGCCTGCTCCGCAAACTGGGTGAGGGCCTGGCGGAGGCGAGGTGGTTTGACCTCTGCGGCGTGGGCCAGCACTTCCTCCAGCGAACCGTACTGTTGCAGAAGTTTGGCTGCCGTCTTTTCGCCTATGCCGGGCACGCCGGGGATGTTGTCCGAGGGGTCGCCCCGCAAGCCTTTGAAGTCGGGAATCTGTTCCGGCCTTACGCCATATCGCCGCTGTACCTCCGCGGGGCCGAAGCGCTCCAGGGTGCTGATGCCTCTTTTGGTCGCCAAGACGTGCACGTTGTCCCTCACCAATTGCAGCGTGTCGTGGTCGCTGGTAAGGATGAGCACCTCATAGCCGGCCTCGGCTCCCTGCCGGGCCAGCGTGCCCAACACATCGTCCGCTTCGTAGCCTTCCACCTCAAATCTCGGCAGGCGGAGGGCAGCCACCAGTTCGCGGATGAGGGGCATCTGGACAGCCAACTCCTCGGGCATGGCCGGACGCTGGGCTTTGTACCCTTGGTACTCCCGATGCCGCAGGGTGGGCGTAGGAGAGTCGAAAGCCACGGCTACCGCCTCCGGCCGCTCCTCGGCCAACAGTTTGAGCAGCATGGAAGCGAAACCGTAGGCCGCATTGGTCGGCTGGCCGTCCCGCGTGGACAGGTACGGCATGGCGTTGAAGGCCCGATAAATCAGGCTATTAGCATCAATGAGCAGAAGTTTCGAGGCCATATCCTAAAAACCGTAAAAAAAAACAGTTGACAATTTGGGCAAAATCGGCTATAATTTTAATAGCATTCAGCCGGAGTGGCGGAATTGGCAGACGCGCCTGACTCAAAATCAGGTGAGGTTCACCCCTCGTGCC
>DTZQ01000209.1 GCA_012961305.1 Armatimonadota bacterium
TGCTCCTTGACGGCGAAGACCTGCTGGAGAAATCCGCGGCAGAGATGCGGCAAATTCGGGGGAAGCGGATGGGGATGATTTTTCAGGAGCCGCTGTCGGCGTTGAATCCCACGCTGAGAGTGGGCAGTCAAATCGTGGAAACGCTGAAGTTTCACGGCTTGGCCCGCGGTTCAGAGGCCCGAGAAATCGCCCTGGGGCTTCTGGAGGCCCTGGGCATCCCCGCGGCGCGGGAGCGGTTTCGCTGTTACCCCCATGAACTGAGCGGCGGAATGCGTCAACGGGTCATGATTGCCATTGCAGTCGCCTGCGAGCCGGAACTGCTGATTGCAGACGAGCCCACCACCGCCCTCGACGTGACGCTGCAGGCCCAGATAATGGACTTGCTGGCCCGCCTCAAGGAGGAGCGCGGTTTGGCCATCCTCTTGATTACCCATGACTTCGGCCTCGTCTCCCAGTTCTCGGACCGGGCCGCGGTCATGTATGCGGGTCAGATAGTCGAGGAAGGCCCGGTGGGGGACTTGATTAGAGAGCCGCTGCACCCCTACACCCAGGGCCTGCTCCGCTGCGTGCCGCGCCTGGGACGGCCCGACCTCGAAATCGCTCCCATTGAGGGGAGCGTTCCCGATTTGGTCTCGCCCCCGCCCGGCTGCCGCTTCGCACCCCGATGTCCCCAGGTGAAGGAACGCTGCCTGGTGGAGATGCCCCTGCTCTTGCCCTACGGTTCAAATCGAAAGGTGCGATGTTATATGGTGGGGCATGATACGTGAGGCGTGATGGGTATTCGAGTTGGGATTGACATCGGAGGCACGTTCACCGACATCGTCGCTGCCGACAGCGAGACGGGCGAGTTGTGGATGCGCAAGGTGCCCTCAACTCCGTCCAACCTCGCCTGCGGCGCGGCCGCCGCCCTCATGGCCATCAGCAGGGAGGTGGGCCTGGAGGACATCGCCCTCCTGTCGCACGCTACCACGGTCGGCACCAACGCGCTCCTTGAAGGTAAGGGCGCGCGGACCGCGCTGCTGACCACGGAGGGATTCCGCGACTTGTTGGAAATTGCCCGCCAGCAGAGGCCCTCGCTGTACGACCTGAGGGCACGCAAGCCCCGCCCCCTGGTACCACGAGTGCTGCGGCGGGAAGTGCGGGAACGCGTCCGTTACGATGGGAGTGTGCTTCGCCCCCTCGACCGCGAGGCCCTCAGGCGCGAACTGGACTTCCTGCGCGGTCAAGCGGTGGAAGCGGTTGCCATCTGCTTCCTCCACTCCTATGCGAACCCGGAGCACGAACGACTCGCCCGTGACCTGGCGGCCGAGTTTCTGCCGGGAGTTTACATCACCGCCTCGAGCGATATCCTGCCCCGCTTCCGCGAGTATGAGCGCCTCAGCACCACCGTGGTCAACGCCTACCTGGGGCCGCTCATGAGCCGCTATCTTGCGGAACTCAGCGGGCTGGTCGAAGCGGCAGGGGTGAGAACGGCTTTCCACATCATGCAGTCCAACGGGGGCACGGTTCCGCTGGCAGTGGCGCGTCGCATTCCGGCCAGCACCGTCCTTTCGGGGCCGGCCGCCGGTGCCGCCGCTGCTGCTCACCTGTGCGCTGAACTCAACTTAGAGCGAGCGATTTCGCTGGACATGGGCGGCACGAGCACCGACGTTTGCCGGATTGAAAACGGACTGCCCGCCGTAGCCTCGGGACGGAGGGTTGCCGGTTATGTGGTGGAACTGCCTGGGGTGGACGTGCGTTGCCTTGGCGCGGGGGGCGGGAGCATTCTGTCCCTGGACCGGGCCGGGTTGCCGTGCGTGGGCCCCCGCAGCGCAGGCGCAGACCCCGGTCCGGCCTGCTATGGCCAGGGGGGAAAGTTGCCGACGCTGACCGATGCCTTTCTCCTCTTGGGCCGTCTGGGAGTCTCAGGGTTGCTGGGGGGAGAATTGCCCCTCGACTTAGAAGCCGCCCGCACCGCGATGGCCTCTGAACTGGCCGACCCGCTCGGCATCAGCGTTGAGGAGGCGGCCTGGGGCGCAGTCGCCCTTGCGGTGGCCAACGTCCGTCGGGCGATGGACGGACTTACCGTCGCGGCCGGACGTGACCCACGCGACTTCGTCCTCCTCGCCGCCGGAGGCGCGGGGCCGCTCCTCGCCTGCGAACTGGCGGCCGAACTCGGAATCCGCCGCGTCGTAGTGCCCCTAATGCCGGGCAACTTCTCCGCCTGGGGCCTTCTGGCGAGCGACCTCCGCCGCGATTGGGTGGAGACCCACTTGCTGTCCGCCACGGTCGAACATCTCCCCCAATTGGCGCGGAGCTTTGCTTCCCTGGAGAGGCAGGCGGAAAAGTGGCTCGAGGGCTGTGAGGTGCCCCCCAGCCGCCGCGTTCTCCTGCGGTGCGTGGCGGTTCGCTACCTCGGACAGGACTACGAGTTGGACGTGGAAGTACCGCCGGGCGAAATCAAGGGCGAAACGCTGCACGCCGTTCTCCGGGCTTTCCACGCCGCCCATGAGCAGCGCTACGGCTACGCGCTGCCGGAGTGGCCGGTGGAGTTCGTCAACCTCTCAGTTACGGCCATCGGCCAACTGGGGCCGGGACGGGCTCCTCGGCTCGGACGGGGAGAGGGGGACGTCCGCCGGGCGCGAACGGGCACGCGCCCCGTGTTTGTCAGCCTGCGCGATGGCTTTCAGCCCTGTCCGATTTACGCCCGTGACCGGCTGGGTGAAGGGGATGTCGTGCCGGGCCCTGCCATCATCGAGCAGTACGACTCGACGACCTACGTGCCGCCGGGCTATCAGGCGCGGGTGGATTCGGGAGGGAATTTGCACGCGACTGGAGCGAGTACATCGTGAAACATCCCTCAACACAACCCACCGACCCCATGAGGCTGGCGGTCATCGCCAACGCCCTGTTGGCCGTGGCCGAAACCATGGGACAGGCGCTCATTCGCAGCGCGTTTTCACCCAACATCAAGGAGCGGCGCGACTGCTCCACCGCCGTCTTCGATGCCCAGGGACGCTTGATAGCCCAGGCCGAACATATCCCGCTTCATTTGGGCTCGCTGTTGGGAGTGGTGAAGGCAGTGCTGCAAACCCATCCGGCGGGCGAACTGGCGCCGGGCGAGGCCTTCGTGGCCAATGACCCCTACCTGGGAGGCGGCACGCACCTGCCCGACGTGACCGTCGTTTCGCCCTTTTTCTTCCAGGGACAACTGTGGGGCTTTGTCGCCAACTGCGCCCATCACGCCGACATCGGGGCGCGCGTGCCGGGCGGCATAGCGGGGGATGCGCTTTCGATTGATGATGAGGGCCTCCGCCTCGCCCCCACCAAACTGGCCAGCGCGGACGGCCTGTGCCCAGAAGTGGTGGAACTTTTTATGTCTCGCTGCCGGATGCCAGAACAGCGGCGGCTGGACCTCATCGGGCAACTATCAGCCAACCGCGTGGGGCTGGCGAGGCTCGAGGAACTCTTCCAACGCTACGGCGCGGAGCAGATGAGCAGGGCGATGGACGACCTCCTGGCCACGACTGAGCGGCGAATGCGAAGGGCGATTGCGGAAGTGCCCGACGGCCTCTACGAAGCCGAAGACCGAATGGAAGGCGTGGCAGGGGAGGGCCTAATTCCCCTCCGGGTGAGCGTGAAGGTCTCTGGAGACCGACTGACGCTCGACTTTACGGGCACGGGGCCGCCGTCGAAGGGAGCCATCAACGTTCCCCGTAACGCCTTGCTGGCCACCGTTTACTACGCGGTGAAGGTCTGTCTGGACCCTGAAGTTCCGTCGAACGCTGGACTGCATCGCGCCATCGAAGTTGTGGGGCCCGAGGACAGCCTGGTCAACGCCCGTCCCCCCGCGGCGGTGGGCGCGCGCACGGATACCTGCCAGCACGTCGCCGGTCGCATCGTCGAGGCCTTTGCCAAAGCCCTGCCCGGACGCCTGCCCGCGCCCAGCAACGACACCAGCACCGCCGTCGTGTTTGCAGGCGTGGACCCCCGCACCGGTCAGGAGTACGTCTACGTGGAGGCCATCGCCGGCGGCGCGGGGGGCGGGCCTGAGGAGGACGGCCTCGATGGCGTGCAGGTGCACGTGACCAATACCTCCAACCTGCCCGTCGAATCCTTAGAGCACGCCTATCCGCTGCTGGTCGAGCGCTATGAGTTCGTGCCCGACTCCGGCGGTCCGGGGCAGTTTCGCGGCGGCATGGGGCTGCGCCGGGACATCCGGGTGATAGACCACGAGGCGACTTTCTCCGCCCATGGCGGCCGCCACCTGCGGCCGGCGCGGGGCGCCGTTGGAGGGTTGCCCGGCCGTTGCGGGGCCTACATCGTTGACCCTTCGCCCGCGGGGGAAGAGGCCGAGTGGCGTCTGCCGGCCAAAACATCGGGCGTCCGGCTCGCTCCGGGCACGCTGCTGCGGGTGCAGACGCCAGGCGGAGGCGGCTACGGTTCGCCCGCCAAGCGGGAACGTCGGCGGCTTTTGAA
>DTZQ01000210.1 GCA_012961305.1 Armatimonadota bacterium
GAGATGTGTATGGGAAACGAAGGTGTGGTGGCTCTGCATGGCACAACGGTGGTTTCAATGTTGCATTCGTTGACGGTCATGTGAAATGGATGAAGAAGTCCATCGGGGTTGTGCCGGGTCGTGACCCATACTACCTCTGGCGGGTATGGTCGAAGTAAGCCCGTCATGCAGTTCTATTTGCCGGGGAATGAGTTTTCATTTCCCCGGCTATTGTCTAACAGCGTCAATTGGTCAATTGACCCCTTGACGATTTTTCCAGGCCAAGGGCTGAATGCCTACCTGGGAAGGAGGTTTCCCTGATGAAGAAAGAAGTGCCTTTGTCCACGGCGATAGTTATCATCGTCATCGTGGTGGTAATTGTGGTAGGAGTAGTGTATTGGTTTAGTGGTCGCCGCCGCGCAGCACAGACACCACCTCCGGAGCAAATGCAGCAGGAGTTCCAGCGGGCTCTTGAAGAGGGCGGTGCTGCTGGTCCAGAGGCAGAGGAGTCTTTAGAGGCAGAAATGCAGCGGCAATTGCAGGATGTGCCGGCGCCGGAGTGATGCTTCTGGACTAAAGGTGAGAAAAACTTGCGGCTAACTGAGCCAGACTTTCCTGAAGGGCTGTCAAGTCATCCTCCTCGTTGATTTCCAACATCAGCGCGCCTCGATAGCCAACCTCTTCCAAAGTACCAACCACCCGTTGCCAGTCAAACCAGCCCCGAGCGAGGGCCCGATGGTCTCGCTGGCCGTCGTAGTCGTGGGCATGGACGTTCACCAAGCGCGGTCCGAAACAGCGAACGGCCGCCAGTAACACCTCGTTAGCCCGTTCTGGCGTGCGTTCCTCCCGCCGCAGGTAGCAGAGGGGACAATGGCCCGTGTCCAGGCAGAACCCCACCGCCTCGGCAGGAAAAGGGGCTATCAATTCCCACAGTTGCTCCGGCGAGGCGAAAAAGGAATGCACGTTCTCTACCCCCAGACGGACTCCCCGCTTTGCCGCGTGGGTTGCGAATTTTTCCAAAGCCCTCCGGCTCTGGGCGAAAAACTCGCTCGGAGAGGCGAAAGCGGCGGGCCAGCCGTGATGGACAACCACGACCTCCGCGCCCACGAAGGCAGCAAAGTCAATGGTTCGTTGGACTTGCCGCTGGGCTTCCTCCCGAATGCCG
This sequence comes from Armatimonadota bacterium, assembly GCA_012961305.1. GTDB lineage: Bacteria > Armatimonadota > UBA10988 > UBA10988 > DTZQ01 > DTZQ01. The sequence continues at coordinate 1,145 of DTZQ01000210.1, forward strand.
GGGTTGCTGGCGGTTATGTTCGCCCCACTACCTTCCAGGGGAGCATGTACGGTTAGCCGAGCGAAGCGGCCTTGTAGCAGAGTGGCTACCTCTTCCCACTCCCGTTCTGTGTGGCCAGCGGCCCAATAGCCTACCGCGGGCCGGCCAAAGTGGTTGTTCTGTACTTCCGCGAACAACTCGAAGGCCCGCAGGCCCAAGTTCAGACTGGCCTCTACTGCCTCCGCCAGCGATTGTCCCTGAGTGAAGGCCGAACTGTGGACGCCTATGAGCATAGTCAGCCACCCCTTAGGCCATCAGATGAATCTGGTGTCTATCAAGGGCAAGCAGGTCTTTACCAGTACTGAGGGCTGACCTCTCTACCTCCCTCTTTCCCCCGCGTGCGGGGGAAGCAAAGGGGGGTCCCGCTTGCGGGGGAGGTAGAGGTGGGGTTGGCACTCCCGACTCAGTCCTTTTTCCCAGTTGCCCAATTGCCTAAATCTTCTCTGCGCCCTTGGCGGTGAACAAATACCACTTGGAAATGACGACCTCGAAGCGGTTCACCGGGGACGGATAGTCCAATCGAAGCCAATGGTCGGGTCGTCGTAGGGGACGCGTTCCTCATCTGGACAGTCGGGATTGTAGGGGACGGTAGTGTGATAGACCACCCAAGCCGGTTCGTTGCCCAGCACCCGGTAGCCGTGAACCACCCCCCGGGGAATGACCAGCAAAATGCGCCACTGGTCTCCCATGCAGTAGGTTTCCGTGATTCCGTAGGTGGGCGAGTCCTTCCGCTGGTCATACAAAACGGCCTGAATCATGCCTTTGACCACCACCCAGGCGTCGTCCTGGTGGTGGTGCCAGTGGAAAGCCTTGATGACGCCCGGATAGGACATGGTCAGCGTCGTTTGGCCGAACCCGGCGAACTCTACCCCGAAAAACTCATCGTCCGCCCGCAGCAGTTCCGTTAGGAACCCCCGGTCATCGGTGTGCACCCGCAGTTCCTTCCATTTGACACCCTGGATTTTTCCCTCATGAACCATGGGCTACTGTGTCCCTCCTCGGCCGGCCGTAGGTGCCCATCATTTTTTGACACTCTTCCCGATGAATTCGGGAAGATTCTCGTTTCATCAAGGGATGCTTGCCGTGGCAAGTCTGATTCCCTCTCCGCGAGCGTTTAGGCTGTCCGTCTGCCCA
>DTZQ01000211.1 GCA_012961305.1 Armatimonadota bacterium
ATTGCCCTGGTCGTCGCGACCCAGTCCGAGGGGACGATTCTCGTTCACGAGAAGATGTTCGAGAGCCGCCTGTTCTTCGTGGACCGGCTGATTGATTTAGGGGCCCGGATTGTGCTCTGTGACCCGCATCGGGCAGTAGTGGTGGGGCCTTCGCCCCTGCGGGGGGGAACGATTACCAGTCCCGACATTCGGGCCGGCATGGCCCTCTTGATTGCGGCCCTGTGTGCCGAGGGGCGCAGCATCATCCACAACGTGCAGCAGATTGACCGGGGCTACGAACGGATTGACGAACGCCTGCGGGCCTTAGGAGCCCACCTGGAGCGGGTGGAGGGGTAAGGTGGGAAGGCGGCTGAAAACGGCGCTGGAAATGTAGCCAAATCCCTCCTTAAACCTCGGCTGACCGACAAGCCTCTCTCCCGCATAAATCGATATCCACCTTCCTTCCTCCTCCAGAGTCCGTACGATTCGGCGGACCTCTTCGCGCAGTTTCCGGGTCGAGAGCGGCCAACACACCTGGTTGTACGCATACCCTCTCCTATCACCCCTCCCATCCGCCGGTGAAATCCACGCCCGGCAGCCCAGGGAGCGACTCCGGCCGTTCCTCCTGTGCTTCCCCGCCGGGCTGAGCACGAAGAACCAGAGCCAGGCTCCAGTCCAGCAGCGAAATCTAAAGGAACTTAGCGGGTTTTACCCCCATAGCGGGCGATGTAGTTCTGGGTGCGGTACTCCTCCACCATCTGCGGGTCAAGGGGATACTGCCCATAGCGTTTGCCAGCCTCCACCATCGCTCGGTAGTTCTCCGGCTTGACCGCCGGATGAATGCTGTTGCTGGAGGCCAAGATGTGTCCGCCGCCCACTGCGGCCTTAGCCAGCGTCTCCTTGACTGCCTCTACGACTTCCTCCGGAGTGCCCCGCGAAAGCAGTTCACCGCAGTCCACGTTGCCGGCCAGGGCAATGCGGGCACCGTAGCGCTGCTTTACCTCCCCGATGTCCATTCCCGCAATGGGTTCCAACGGGTCCAGGGCGTCAATGCCGGTCTCCACAATCATATCTATAATGGGCCAGAGGTTGCCGTCAGTGTGCTTGATGAAAGGAACACCGTGCGCCTTAGCCAGGTCAATGGCCTCCTGCAAATAGGGCAGTACGAACTCTCGAAAATGCTCCGGGGACATAATGGGCGCGGTACGGTGGGCATAATCGTCGCCGGTGAGCAGGATGTCCGCCCCCACCTCTACGGCCCGTTCCATCACCTGCTTTTTGTAGTCCATGACCACCCGTGCCAGCCGATGGACGAACTCCGGGTTGAGCACATAGTCCATTAGCAAATTTTCCATCCCCCGCAAGTAGTGGGAGAACTCGAAGGCCTCATGGCTCAGGAAAACGATGGCCTTTTCCCCCTTGAATCGCCGCACGGCCTCCTCGAGGGTGGCGAGGCGGTAGTCCGCATCCGGGTCAGGGGGAGTGTAACGGTCCAAGTCGGCTTCGGTCTTGATGGGGCCGTCAATGCGATAGGGGATGCCTGGCGCATCAATGCGCCAAACGATGCCCCACTCGTCGCGGTAGGTCACCTCATCGTACCACTCCCTAACCCGCGAGTCCTCGAAAATGGTCACCCCATCCAAACCCTCCCGCTCCACAAAGTCGAAATAGGAGATGTCCCCGTACAGCGCGCGGATGACGGGTTCGTTGACTATCAACTCCCAAATGGGCACCCGGTCTGGCTCCTCGCGCCGTAAGGCAGTCATCATGCGTTCATAGCCGGTCATGATTTCTCCTCCTGAGCATACCTTTGTCGAAGAGTGAGGACTCCTCACAATTATAGCACAACTCCTATTTTTTCGGGAACCGCCCCAAGCCCGTTCTCCACCACTGACAGGGTCCAGGCTTTAGCCGGGCTAAACCCCGACGCACCTCCGTGCGCAAATGGGATGGGTCAAAGATGGCGGTGATGCGCCAGCCGTCGCCCCGTACCTGCCAGGCATTTTCACTGACCCGTTCCACCGTCCATTGCCCTACCTCGTCCGCCGTGTCTGTATGATGCTGGCCGGGGAAAAGGACCACCACCGCCTCGGAGAAGACCTCTCCAGCCCGGCGCAGGCCCAGGTCGGTCAGGAAGTTGGCGAACAGTTCCTCCTGCAGCCGCGAGCGGGCATACTGGTTCACATCCCGATATGCGCTCTGGCCCGCCACGTGGACCAGCAGCCCTAACTTGTCGTCCACGTTGACCCAGGGCGAGCGCCAGACCAGCCACCGCTCCGGTGCCTCTGCTGCACCGACCAGCGTCTCCTCGCCCTGGGCGTGGTAAATTAGTCGGCGGTTCGGATGAACCGTCCCGGCATCTTCGTTCAAAATGCCCAGCGCGCCCGTAGCCGCCCGCTGCACCCTCACCTCTTCTTCAGCCCGCAGTTGCTCTACATAAACCACCGGCCCCTCGGGCAGCGAGGTCAGCGAAATGAACTGCCTGACCTTCCCCCCACACCGGCGAATTTGGGCAGTGAGAGCGAAACCGCCGAAATCGGTGGCCAGGTGACGGGCCGTCACTTCCGGCCGGGTGTCCTTCACTCCGGCGCACTCAATCCGTCCGA
>DTZQ01000212.1 GCA_012961305.1 Armatimonadota bacterium
GGAGGTCCAGGCCGTGCCGATGGGCCGCGGTCAATGCCCGCTGGAGTTCGTCCACCCCGGCCTCCTGCGCCCAGGGGTCTTTGGGCAAGAGGTCGCTGTTGTAAATCACGTTTCCCCCGCGTCCCACCCGGACGAAGATGGAGTTGAACCCGTGGGCGGCCAGATTGCGCATGATGGCCTCCCAATCCAGGGGGCGGTAGGTGTGAATCCACACCCCACGCACTTCGCCCTCCCGGGTCGGGTGCAAAGAGTAGCGCAGCCGCCTCAGTTCCTCCACTTTGGCCTCCCCCCGCTCCACAGCCCCAGCGTAGAAATGGGGGTTAGTGGTTGGGGCCGGCCAATCCTCCGGGCGGGAAGGCCAGGTTGGCTCTGTGGTCTGTGCCACCCGCCGGGCCATTTCGCTTCGGCGGGGTTCATGCCAGGCCACCTGTCGCTGCATCCATTCGGCTTTTACCTTCCCCGCCTCGGCCCCTACGGCATCCGTCACTCGGCGCAGGGCCCAAGGCCAAACTTCCGGCGCAAACCGAGCCACTACACTGCGCAGGAAACGCACCTTCTCCACCCTCCCCACCCGCCGCAGCACTTGGGTCAGGAACAGACCCGCCCGGTTCAAAGTCACTCCCGGCCGGGTCCATTTTTGGCCGTCGGTCCAATAGGCCAGGATTTGCGTGTCTGCCAGCGGCGTTACCGCGCAGGCATGGGTCGAGTTGTTGGGCACCTCCTCCGGCAGGCCGGGGAACTGGCGCCGTGCCTGCGGGGTGAACACCAGGGCTGGCGAAGAGCGATGGAGGCTCGGCCGCCCCAGCCCCGGGCCGAAATCGCGGGGACTGGGAGAGAGACGATATTTCGCCCGGGCCGCTTCCTCCTGCAACTCCCCCCGGACCAGGCCCAGCAGTCGGTAGAATCGGGCCGGCGCCCGGGTGGAACAGGCAAGCAGTTTGCCCCCTCCCGCCACGAACTCCTCCAGCACTTTGGTAGCCGCTTCGTCCAATTGGTTGTAGGGCAAGATGGCGATTTTGTACTCCCGCAGGACTTCGCTGCTCAGGGGGGTGTCTTCCAAGCGACGGTAGGGTATGCCCGCCGCGCTTAACCACTCGGCAATGAGACCGGTCAGCGCGTCCACCTCGCCCCGCCGCGCGGGATTTTGGCGTGCCAGGGCTTCCCCACGCAGGACGGCGACTACGGGCTTTGGTTTCTCCCCCGAACCGCGCACGGGAGCACGGGGGTCCGCAGACACGAGGGTCAGGGTAAAGCACAGCAGCACCAGATAGGAAGGCAGCATTTGCACCTCGCGAAAAAAGGTTTGCACCAGACGGTTCATCTTCAGCAAGCAGTTAGAACTCCCGGTGCCAGTTCTCGCCCCGTCCGGCTACTACTACCGTGTCCCGTCCCGCATAGGGCCGACGAGTGAACCAGGGAACGGCACGTTCAGCCGCCGCGTTGGCCCGGGCGAAATTGTAGGCCCCCTGGGTGGTCAGCCAGGCCTCCATGGCCTCTACGTCCAGTACTTTCCGGCCGTTTCCCTCCTTCACCTGGGGCGCTTCCTTCCAAATCGCCCGCCCGCAGAGGAACCCGCTCGCTCCGGCTTCCGTCGCCAGTTCGACCTGGACTAAGAACTCCTCGATTTCCACCCCGGCACTGAGGATGACCCAGGGCACCCCGGCCGCTTCGTCCAACTGCTGACAATAGTCCTGCACCTCTTCCAGGGTGTACACCGGCTCACGTTCCCGGTCGTCGAAGACGCGGTGGCAGTATTCTTCGGTGTACTTCAAGTCGGCTGGAAATTCCAACTTGAGGATGTCCACCTGGTACTTCGGCTTGCTGAACTCTTCCGCGCTGCGCACGACTATGTCTGGTTTGGCCCGAGCAAACTCCGGGGTATCCTCCAATTTCCTCCCCGCCTCATTTAATTCGCTGCGGCGAGGCTCTGGCACCTCATCCCGGGCGTAACTCACCAACTCCAGCAGGAAGGGACGGCTGTGCTGAGCGCAGAGTTCGCCCACTTCCCGTACGAAGGAACACTGCTTCTCCCGGGCTTGGGGAATGGCATCAGGGTGGAAGTAAACTAACAGTTTGATGGCATCTGCCCCCGCCCGCAGGGCCTTTTCTATCCCCCAACCCTCGATGGGCCCGGATACCCGGTCCTCGAAAGGCCCCACCTTGGCTGCGCCCGTCTCCTCGTAGGCCAACAGCAGGCCTGTTGCGTGAGACAGGTGACGGGTAGAAAAGGGATAGCCGTATTGCGGGTCCGTCAACACCGCCGTGGCGTAGGGTGCCAAATGCTTGGTGATGAGTTCCTTCACCTGGGCCATTTCCTCATAAGTGGGTTCGCGGTCTAACAGTTTCCCCAGCAGCCGCTTCAGCGAACCGCGCTGGTCAATGGCCATCATTTTGAACCGCCCGTTATCGTCCGCCAGGCGAATCAATCCCCGCAGTTTTCCTCCCGTCAGTTCAGGCATTTTCCCCTCCTTTTCCCCCTCCCTACTGATAAACCGACTTCGATTATAACACACCCGACTTACCACTGTCAAATCCCCCGGCTGCTGACGTCTCTGGACAACTCTGAGAGCAGGCGGCTAAAGGGAGCCGCCCCACCGGGGGGAATTAGGGTACAAATCCGACCTTGACGGTTTCCCCGGAACGTGGTATAGTTTGGACTCAGGGGCTTTCGCCCTGTTAGGACAGCACTGAAGTGCTTAAAAGATGGGAGTTTCGGCATGGGCTGGATGGGATTGTTGGTATTCCTCCTCAGCGCGGTCGGAGGGTGGGCCAATGCCCTGCCGGAGGATTTGCTTTCGGCCCCGGCGGGGGTAGCCTTCGACGCGCAGGGACGGCTCTTAGTGGCCGATACAGGCCACCACCGCTTGTTAGTTTTCGCCGGCGACCGGTTGGTGCGGGAGGTGGGGAAAGAGGGTTCGGAACTGGGTCAGTTCCGCGAGCCTCACGGCATAACGGTAGATGCCTCCGGGCGGGTGCTGGTGGCTGACGCCGGCAACCACCGCATTCAGGTGTTCGACGCCGACTTCCGACCGCTGTTTGCCTTTGGGGAACAGGGTCAGGGCAACGGTCAGTTCAACCGCCCCTGGGGCCTCACCACCGACCCGCAGGGGCACATCATCGTTGCCGACACCTGGAACCACCGCCTGCAGTTTTTCGACTCTGGGGGGAAGTGGCTCAAGACCTTCGGTTCGCGGGGGACGCAACGGGAGCAGTTCAGCGAACCGGGCGGCGTGCTCTGGGTGAGCAAGGAAGGCCTGAAACTGAAGGTGGGCGAAACGGCAGCCGGGAAGGCAGAGGGGTATTTGCTGGTGGCCAATGGATGGAACTCGCGGATTGACGTGTACGCCTACGACCCGGACACCCTCGCCCTGCGCCATTTGGGCAAGGAGCGGGGGCAGTTGTGGGGTTTCTGGGTGTGCGACGATGTGGGCGTGCTGCCCGACGGTACAGTGGTGGGCTTGAACACCAATGGCGGTGGCCTGATTCTATTTGATGCCGAGGGAAAGGAAGCGCGCCGCATCGGAGCCGAAACGGTAGCGGGCCCCTTCCGCACCCCCCGGGCTTTGGCCGTAGGACCAAAGGGGGAAGTGGCCATCGCCGACACCGGCCACGACCGGGTAGTGGTGTTCAACCCAGACCTGCAGTTCCCTCCCCAGCCGCAAATTACGGTGACCCGCACCCGTGCGGTCATCACCTGGAAGACCCGGGCTCCTGCCGTATCGGAGGTGCATTTCTGGCCCCGCCGTCGGGAGACGAAGGCGGTGGGAGAAAGCCTGCCGCCGGGAGATACCAAACGCATCGTCCGCTTGCCGGTGCCGCCCCGAACGCAGCATCGGGTGGAACTGCCTCTGCTCAATCCGGCTACCGAGTACCGCTTTCGGGTCTGTACCCCCAGCCTGCTCATCCTCCCCTACGGTCGCTTTTCCATGGAATATGCCTTCGCCACCCGGCCCCCCCGGGGCACTACCGCCCTCTGGCGGCTGCCAGTGATGGTGATTATCTACGCCGATGTCATCAACCGCGACCACGTACCCGAAGACGCCCCGGAACCTCCAGAGGTGCCTCAGGAGCGAATATGGTACTACTTCGAGGAATGCCGCAAGGCCCAGTTGTTCTTCTGGGTGAACTCCGGCCTGACCCTGTGGGTGGATTTGGACTTCCAGGTCATTACTCAGCGGCGCGAGGAGGGCAAGGACGTGCCCCCCGAACGCAGGCCCAACCGCGACCGCGATTTGGAACTCTACTGGCAGGCCACCGGCAAAAAGCGCACCGACTACGTGGGGATTGTGGAAATCAAGGCTGAGCGGCGCTGGAATGCCCACCGGAAGGAGTACTACTATCAGGGTTCCGGCGGGGGAACTTACGGCCTTCAATATCCCTCTCCGGGGCTGTCCTTCTTCCTGGGGGGCAGCGACCTCGCCTGGCTGTTCACTCACGAGTTTCACCATCAGGTGGATTCCTACTACGGCCAGAGCGGACATGAGGAGTACCTGTTCAACCACTTCTCCCCCACCATTAACACCGCCTTTCACTTCGGCGAGCACTACGACGGGAACGCCTGGATTTTGCGCCATTGGCCGCGGGAGGCTTATTTCTTCTGCAAGTATGGGGAACTGGTCACGGCGGTAGACGCGGACGAGGACGGCGTGCCGGACAACGACCCGCGCCTGCCCTTAGACGAAGCTCGGTTCGGCAGCGACCCCACGCGGCGGGACACCGACGGCGACGGCCTGACCGATGGGAAGGAAATCATGGCCTCCTCCTGGGTGTGGGAGATGCTGCCGGCGGTGAGCAATGTCCACGCGGCCTATTTGCGCCCTGACCCGCGCAACCCTGACACCGACGGCGACGGCTTGCGCGATGGGGAAGACCCCTATCCCCTCTACGCCGCCTCCCCTACCCTACCCCTCGGGACGCCCAACTTGGATGGGATACTGCAACCCGAGGAATGGCCGCTCTGGTACACCGTGCACACGCCCGAAGGAAATGAGGTCGCCCGCCTGCACCTGCTGTGGGACCCCCTCCACCTGTACCTGGGCCTGCAGTTAGCGGAGAGCGTCTCCGAGGTGCAAATCCAGATAGATGCTGACAACGACGGCTGGTACGTGGGGCAGGACGGCTATTGGCTGCCCTTGCGCTTTGCCGCCGGAGAGGTAACCAAGGGTGACTTTTGGATTAACAACTGCACCACCGACCGCTGGCCTTTCCCCGACCGCACCCTGGTTTCGCCGGAGACTTTAACCGTGGTGGGGAAGAGAGTTGACCACCAGCAGCAGGTGGAAATAGCCCTGCCCCGCCATCAGGACACGGGTTTGGCCCTCGACCCCGGAGAGGAACTCGGCCTGACCGTGAACTTCCGTTTGGGAGCCAACACCGACCACTGGATTTCCGCCTTCGAGCCCTACTTCCTGTTCGACGTGACCCTGGGCCAGGCGCCAGAAGGGGTAACAGTGACGGCTCAGGTGGACGACGCTGCCGTGACCCCCGGCCAGAACTTCACCGTCCAAGCCACGGCGCTAACCTCCGGAGAGACCTCCCCCCCGACGCTGCGGGCGACGCCCTACGGCCCCCCGCTTACCGTGGAGCCCCAGGGCCCGCCCCAGACAGAGGGCAACTGCACGAGGCAAACCTTCCGGGTGGCCGTGCCGCCGGAGGCTGACCTGGGCGAAGCGGCCCTGCTAATGGAGGCCGAAACGGAAGCGGGCGTCGCCTTAGCGGTGGCCCGAGTACGCCTGGTCCCGCCAGTAGAGGCCAGCGTGGCCCTCGAGGGTTCGGAACTGATTACTTCCCACACCGGCGCCGAGCGCCAAGTGGCTTTGACCCTGCACAACCACGTGCGTGGCCCGGTGAAGGGACAGGTGACCTGGAACGTACCCCCAGGCTGGCAGGTCACCCCGGCCAAGCAGGAGTTCTCGCTGGCCGGGGAAGATGCCGAGGTAGAGTTGCCCTTCGCCCTGAGCCTTCCCCCGGTTGCACCCCTGGGTGAGGAGACCTTAACTGCGCAAATAACGGCCGGCGTAGAGCCGGAGACCACGGTGGCCCTCACCTTCCGCCGGCCCTACGACTGGCTAATTATCGGCCCCTTCGACAACACCGATTGGCGGGGCTTCGCCACTGTCTATCCGCCGGAGCAGGAGATTGACCTGGCTAAGACCTATCGCGCTGACGAGCGCGAGGTGAAATGGCAGACGGTGCCGCCAGAGGCCCTGCTAAAGCCAGGGGGAGTGGATTTCGAGCAGGTGTTCCGCCCCAACACCTGGGTAACAGCCTATGCCTTGACCCATGTGTACGCGCCGGAAGCCCTGGAGGCGGAACTGCGCTTGGGCAGCGACGATACCCTGAAGGTGTGGCACAACGGAAAGGAAATAATTGCCCGCGACGTGCGCCGCGGCGCCGCCCCGAACCAAGACCGGGTGAAGGTGCAGTTGCAGGAAGGCTGGAATCGCTTCCTGGTGAAAGTCACTCAGGGCGAAGGCGGTTGGCGGTTCTACTTTGAACTGGTGGGCCCGGACGGCCAACCCCTGCCTGGTCTGCGCTCGCGGAGCAAACCAGCCGATTAGCGGAGAAATGGGCTTGCTTCCCAAGTAGGGTTGATAACGGTTCAACAATGTGGGTAACTACTCAGCCGGTGGCTGGGAGTTGAGTTTTGGAGGGAAATAGGGAAAATTTCGCGGCTGGTTCTTGGCAAAGCCCCGACTTTGTGGTAAAATGTTAACAAACCACTTCCCAGGGTCAGAGGGGACGGTCGAAAAGAGGAATGGCAAAGA
>DTZQ01000213.1 GCA_012961305.1 Armatimonadota bacterium
AGAATGGTTTGGGAATCTTGTGAGCCAAAGTAAGTCTTTCTATCGGCATGTATATATGAGTCCTTCTGAGGCAGGGTTGCTGACCTGGCTGGAATGGGAAGGTCGGATTGTCTATGAACTTCGTGACCTCCCCAACGATGCAGATATGTCCGCGGAATGGGAGGGTGCCGAACTGAAAGGTGAAATCCAAAGGGAAGTCATGGAGATAGAAGATTCTCGCCGCCACTGGATGGACCGTTTTTATGGGCGCCTTATTCGGCGAACATCGCGCAAAAATATTACCCACCTCGAAGACTTTCTGGCATGCCCTCTATGCCGGGGTAATGTGATAAAGTCTGGCGAGCATGTTCTATGCTTGAAGTGCGCCGCCCAGTATCCTTACTGGCGCGGGATGCCGGTGCTTTTGGTTGAGGCAGCCTCAGGCTGAACTGGAAGCGGCTGGTGACCTGTTAGAGCACGGTCACTGGGCATGGTGTTGCTTCACCTGCCAGCAAGTCGCTGAGAAGGCTCTAAAACCGCTCGGTGAGCATCTGAGAAATTTACAATTTGGAGATAACCTGAACCTACTGTGTCAAGCGGTAGAAAGGCACGTTTCTGTTCCCGAACAGGTCAGGGAAGCCTGCGGATGACTTAACCGATATTACACACCACCACGTTACCCCAATGCCTTTGACCAGGGTGCGCCGGTGGACCAGTTTTTTGAGGGCGATGCGCAGGAGGCATCAGATGATGCCAGAGGGGTGCTCAGATTTGTTGAATCAACTGTCAGACCGTCCTGAGATATCCTGCCTTCGGGAATTTATGGCCCGCCTGTTGCAGGTTAAAGGGAAGGGCATAGAGTTCGTGGTTTTATTCGGTTCCAGGGCAAAGGGCAATTGGACGGGGGGCAGTGATTATGATATTCTCATTGGGCTTCGTTATGACGACGGCATGTGCTTCCTTGACCGCTTACCTGAGTTTTCGCTGCTTGCGGAGGGACCAATAGAGGTCTTCCCGTACTGCTATTCCGAATGGCGAGCAATGTTTCAAAACCTGCATTTGCTCCCTTTTGGAAGCACTCGCATACGGGCTCCTGCTTCATGACCGCGGTGCTTTTGCACACATGCGCAAAACCTTTGAAAAATGGCGGTCCGATGGGCTCATAGTGTCCAGTGGTAACGGGTGGCAAATACAGCCAGGGTTAATCAGCCTGTTATCAAGGGGACGCGGGTAACCACTACTCAGCCTTAGCGTTGTTAGGGGTTAGGACTAACATAATGAGGGCTCTCCCGACCACAACTTCCCGGGTTCAGACTCGGCCGACCATCCCTGCTCCCATCATCGGGTTGGTCATCCTGATGTTAGGGGGCTCTATGGTGCTCCTGTACGGAAAGGAAGTCGCCTGGCGATATGTCCTTTTCTTCCTCCTGGGTGCCTGTCTGATTGCCATTCCCCGCTGGCGGGATGCCATTCTGTTCGCCTTTGCTCTGGCCTTCGTGGAGGGGTTTGCCCGCAACTGGTTCACCCATACTCGCCTGCCTCTGTTGATGAAAGACTTCGTGCTATGTGCTGTCTATGCCGGGGTGCTCTTGGAATATGTTCCCCAGCGGAAGCGGATATTTTTCTCCAGCCCGCTGACCTGGCCCATTGTCTGTATTGTCCTGCTTTCCCTGGCCTACGCGCCGGTTAGTCCGAACCTGACCGTGGCTCTGGTGGGGGTGAAGACCTGGCTGTTCTACATTCCCCTTATGTACGCTGCTTACCTGGCCCTGGACAGCCGCAAGGCGGTTCTCAACTTCTTCTTTCTCATCGTCCTGATGGCGGTTCCCATCAGCCTTTTTGGCGTCTGGCAGGGGATGCATCCGGAGAGGTACGCGGCGCTGGGGCGTGAATTCCGTTTCTGGACTGCCTGGGGAGCAAGTGGTGCGGCCCATTTTCGGGCTACCTCTACTTTTTCCGGACCGGGGCAGTTCGGTGGGTTTCTAACCGTGGCGACCATCCTATGCTTGGCGTTAATAGAGGGGGACGATTCCAAGGTGCGGCGGAGCATTAGTTGGGCGGCACTGGTGGTGATTATGGCCGGGGTGTTCGCCTCCAACAACCGCTGGAGTTGGATGGCAACCACCGGCAGCATTGCGGCGACTCTGTTGGTTTCTCTGGGCAAACAGAAAAAACAGGCGGTTCCTCTACTTGCGGGCGGGGCCATTGCCATAGCCGTGATTTTGTACTCGCCGCTGCGGACGATGGTGGTTGACCGGGTCGGGACCTTGACCCGTTTAGGACTGGGAGGCATTTTCATGAACTACGTCTGGGACCGCATTGTCATCACCGCCCGGAATTTAGATGCCTTTATTGGCAAGGGGCTGGGCACGGCAGCGCCGGGGAGCCGATATGTGTGGGAGGGCTATGAACTGGTGGAGAGCCAGTTGTGGGTTGCTCTGAAGGAATTAGGCATCGTTGGCGTGGGGCTATATGAATGGCTTTTTGTGGCTGGAATTGTTCTCGCTTTTCGCACCTTACGAGGG
>DTZQ01000214.1 GCA_012961305.1 Armatimonadota bacterium
GCCCTAACGGGGCTGAAGCCCCTGACTCCAAAGGGGACCCTCTCGTCCCTCGTCCCTTTAACTTAGTTACCATTCGCCTTCTTTGGGGACTTTCCTGCCGCCACACCCTTGCCGATTCCCCAATTGTATGATATACTTTGGAAACAGGTAAGCGATGAAGGACGAAAAAGCAGGGCAAGTACGTTCGCTGTTTGCTCAGATTGCACCGCGTTATGACCTGTTAAATGCGGTTCTAAGTGTCAACCTTCACAGACGCTGGCGACCTTTTGCGGTGCGCAAGGCTGCTTTACGACCGGGCGATTGGGCGGTAGACGTGGCTACAGGCACCGGTGATTTTGCCTGGGAACTGTTGCGGGCCGTAGGGCCCAGGGGCAGGGTAGTAGGGGTGGATTTCTGTGCGCCGATGGTAGTTCTAGGCCGGCGCAAGGCCCGTCAGCGGGGAGTGGAGGGGAAAATTCGTTTTGTGTTGGGACAGGCAGAGGACTTGCCCTTCGCCGAGGACACGTTCGACTGCGCGACTTTGGGATTTGCCCTGCGCAATGTGAGCAGCGTGGAACGAACCTTGGCGGAGATGGCGCGGGTAGTGAAACCCGGTGGGCGGGTGGTCAATTTGGAACTTACGCGCCCCCCCGGGCGGTGGTGGGGGTGGATGTACCGTTGGTACCTTCACCGGTTCGTCCCTCTCATCGGGGGGTTGCTTTCCGGCAAGCCGGAGGCATATGCTTACCTGTCCCAGTCCATCCAAAATTTCCTGTCCCCTGAGCAGGTGGCGGAGCAGATGGAAGCCGTTGGTTTGGAACACATCCACATTTACCCCCTGGCGGGCGGCGTGGCCACCCTCCATCTGGGGGTCAAGCGAGGAGGCGGGTAAATGACCTTGCCGGAAATCCTACGGGACATTCAGAGCGATTTGCAGCGTGTGGAGCGGAAGTTGCGCGGTGTGGGAATGTCCCCGGTGTCCCTTATTTCTGCGGTGTACCTGCACACTTTAGAGGCAGGCGGCAAGCGGCTTCGTCCTGCCTTGGTTATCCTTGCCGGTCGGGCCACGGGAAGGGTCAATGAACGCACTTATGAAGTGGCAGCGGCCATTGAATTGATACATCTGGCCTCCCTGATTCATGATGACGTGGTTGATGACGCCGACCTGCGGCGCGGCCGCCCCACTTCCAACCGCATCTGGGGCAATCGGGTGTCCATCCTCGTCGCCGATTACCTCTTCTCCCAGGCCTACACCTTCCTGACCCACTCCTTGGGGACCCCTTTGATGTATGACCTTTCCCAGACCGTAGGCCAGATGGTAGCCGGAGAACTGTCCCAACTGGAAAACGAGGGTTCCCTCGACCTGACGCAAGAGCAATACTTGGAAATGATAAAGAATAAAACCGGGGCCTTGATGGCTATCGCCTGTAAACTGGGGGCCCGGGTTTCAGGTGGAGCCCCCGAGCAGGCGGAAGCCCTTTCCCATTATGGCCTGGCCCTGGGCACGGCTTTCCAAATGGCTGATGATTTGTTGGACCTGACTGCGGAAGAAGGACAAATCGGCAAACCTGTGGGTAATGACATCCGTAACGGTCGCCTGACCTTGCCCCTTATTTACACCCTCCACCGCCTGGAGGGCCCAGCGCGGGAGGAATTTATCCACCTGCTCTCGAAAGAAGAGTTGACCAGTGAGGATTTTTTGACCGTTCGTCGTCTTGCCCAGGAATGCGGGGGAGTGGATTACGCCCAGGGCAAGGCCCGGGAGTTCACAGAGCAGGCCAAAGCCTTCCTGCACTCTCTCCCTCCCACCAAAGCCCGCGATACTTTGAGCCGTCTCGCCGACTACATCCTAACCCGCCGCCGGTAGCGGGGGCTCCGAGGTAAACGCCGGGGCTGTGCACGGACGGGTTGACGAAAGGGGCAGGTAGGGGTATAATGAAAAAGGGCATTGACCCTCTACGCCCGGTTGGATTCGAGGAGAGCAAACCATGTTGCGACCAGAAATAAAGTTAACCGTGGATGTGCGGCCGAAGTTGGTCCTTCGGCGACCGCCGCGGCCCTTAATTGAACTGCTGGAAAAACCCGAGGACGAATTTCGGGCTTACGTGGAGGAAATTGAGAACAGTGAAATCTTCAAGCAATTGGTCGCTATTGGGGCGGTCAAGAAGGTGAAATCTGGGGGACGGGTGCCGCCGGATAAATACGAGGAATACATGGACGTGCAGTTGATTCAATTCCTCCGCCAATATCGCATTACGGAACATGAGGATTGGGAACGAGATTTCAGCGACCGGCGGGCTAAATTGCGCCTCGACGAACTGGCTGCGAAGTACCAGGCCCCTCCGGCGCGGCTCAGTAAGATGATAGAGTACTATCAGCGTATCACCCGTGAGGACCCCGACGCGGGTTGCGGTAAGGCTCTCTTCCCCTTCGAAGACGAGGGGCCGGACTACATTGACCTCCTGCCCTCCCCGACCGAGGTGGATTTAAGTGAGGCCATTGCCGTAGCCCGCCAATTTGTCCAGACCTACGGGGTGTCGGAGGAGGAGTTTCGGCGCGATTTCCTCCAGGGGGAAAGAGACCCCCACAGGTTGGCGGAGCGATATGGTGCTACCGTGGCGGAAGTGTACCGGGTCTTGGACGCGGTGCGCAGTGTGCAGATTGCAGAGGCGTTCGCAGCGGGTGCTACTGCGGAGCGGGATGCTCAACTGGGCACCCAACCAGTGGAACAGGCCAAGCCGGTAGCACGAGTGCGCCTGGCCGACGGGGGCCGACGATTGCTCCTGGAGTTTGTAGAGGATAATGTCTATGCCCAACGCTATCAGACCAACCCCAGCGCCCTGGCCAAAGTGCGCAACATTTCCCAGGCGGAGGAGGCCGAACGACTCCTGCTGGAATTGCAGTGGATTAACCAGCGCAAAAGCATCCTCTGTCGGTTAGTAACGGCCGTGTGCAATCACCAGTACCGCTATCTGCTCACCGGCGACCCGTACCACTTGAAACCCCTCTCTCAGGCCCAAATTGCCCGGCAGTTGGGAGAAGACGAGGCTACTATTTGCCGTTTGATTCGGGACAAGTTCATCGAAACCCCCTACGGGGTGCCGGAGTTGAGGTTCTTCTTCCAGAAGAAGACGGCGGTCATTAAGCGGATTGTGGAACGACATCGGAATTTGACCGACAACGAAATCCGCCAGATTTTGGAGGATGAGTTTGAGTGCAAAATCAGCCGGCGTACGGTAGCCTATCATCGGTTGAAGGCCTTCGGCGACGGACAGCAACGCGCGGCGAGAAGGACTAACCCATGAGACTGCATTTCTTGGGAGCCGCGGGCAACGTTACCGGCTCCTGCTATCTTCTGGAGTTAGAGCATCAGCGCGTATTGGTAGACTGCGGATTGTATCAGGAACGCCCCCTGCGGGGCCGCAACTGGGAGCCTTTTCCCTTCCCTGCGGAACAAATAAACGTGCTTTTGCTTACCCACGCCCACATTGACCACTGCGGCCTGATTCCCAAACTCTGCCGCGAGGGCTTTCAAGGACGCATCCTGACCACCAAGGCCACGGTGGAATTGGCCGAACTGCTGCTCCTGGACGCGGCCCACATCCAGGAGGAAGACGCCCGCTTCAAAATGAAGCGCCACGCGCGCGAGGGTCGGCCCGATGTAATTCATCCCCTCTACACCACGGCCGATGCCCAGGCCGCACTGCAATATCTGGAAGGGGTGCCCTACGGCGAAATGGTAACCTTAGGGGATGGGATTACGGTCACCTTTTACGATGCCGGGCACATTTTGGGTTCGACCCAAGTGGAAATTCGCTACCCCCTCAACGGCCAGGAGCGCGTGCTGCTCTTCTCCGGCGACCTCGGAGCGGTTGACCGGCCCATTCTCCGCGACCCTGCTCCTCCCGGACGTGCCGATTATCTGGTCATGGAATCCACCTACGGCGACCGGCAGCATGAATCCGCCGAGGACTGCCTGGACCGCCTGGCAGCACTGGTCAACGAAACCTTTGCCCACGGCGGCAATTTGGTCATCCCGGCCTTCGCGGTGGGCCGCACGCAGGAACTTCTGTACGACCTGAACGAATTGCTTGCCCAGGACCGCATTCCCAACGCCCTGGTCTTCGTGGACAGTCCCATGGCCGTTTCGGCCACGGAGATTTTCCAGCGACATCCGGAATGTTACGATGAGGAGGCCCGGCAACTGTTGCACTCCGGCGACAATCCGCTGGAGTTCCCCAGCCTGCATCTGGTCCGCAGAGTGGAGGACTCCAAAGCCATTAACCACCTGCGCGGTTCGGCCATTATCATTTCGGCCTCCGGCATGTGTACCGCCGGCCGCATCAAACACCATCTGGTACACAATATCTCCCGTCCTGAATGTACCATCCTGTTCGTGGGCTACCAGGCTCGCGGCACCTTAGGCCGCCACCTACTGGAGGGGGAAAATCCAGTGCGCATTTTGGGGCAGTACCGGGAGGTTAAAGCCCGCATTGAAAGCCTGTCCGGTTTCTCCGCCCATGCCGACCAACGGGGGCTGCTGGAATGGCTGGGCCATCTGCCAACTCCACCCCGGCAGGTGTTCCTGACCCACGGGGAGCCGGAGGCCCTGCAAACTTTGCAGGAGAAAATTAGGGAGCAGTTGGGTTTCGCCGTACAGGTGCCCCAATATCGCGATGTGGTGGAGTTGACTTGAGAGCCGTTTACTGTGGTCATTTTCAGCGACGATTTCATGCGCACTGGCTCCCAACAGGATTTGGGAGTGTAGGAAAAGGTGCGCGGAAATTGGCGGTTCCACACCGTCCGAGAGACCAACGTCCGTGCCGACTTGCGCCGAAGCATCAACCCCTTTTCCTTAGGCGGACACGGGAACGACTGGGCCAAGGTGCTGCCCAAGCAGAACGAACGCCGGCGCCTCCTGGCCCAATGACTGGGCGAACTGCTAACGGAGGTGGAAGGGGTGTATCCGCCTTACGTCCTGCCGGACACCAAGCCGACCTACTGGTTCTATTTCCTGCGGTTCGACCGGAAGCGGTTCCGCAGGGGCCTGGACGAACTAAGTGCCGCGCTGGCGGCGGAATTTTATCCGGACTCAGCCGCGAAATTTCCCTCTACATTACAGGCCGGTGCCAAGTATCTCCACCATAGGCATATCTGGTGACCTGGGATTAGGTATAACTGTTTTCGTGAGGGGGTCAACGATGAGGTCCAAGGCCTCTAAGACTATTTGACCGAGGAGAGGCCCTGAACCTGCAACCTCAGCCAAGACGTCAAAAATCCCATCCCTGCCTTTGAGTTCGAGGAGCACTCCTCTATAAACTGGTTTCAGTTGAATTTGATTGTTGGCATATCTTACCCTTCTCTCTCCTATCCTCTCCAAACCCAGTTCATTTATCACCTCTTGGGGCAGGACCAGCATCGTTGCGCCGGTGTCAACGACTGCTTCTACCTCCCTGGTTTTCGTCGCATCAAACAGGCTCGTAAGTCTAACCCTCTCAATCACCTTTCCCATTTCCACTTTCTCCTATCCTGCATTTGTTTAGCGTCACCCGCAGTATACCATAAAACCCAGTGGCCGTCGAGAATCAGCCGCCGTAGCCTCACCCTTTACGGGTGCGCTGAACCCTGCTGGCAATTCCGACCAAGTAGTTGACAGCACCTCGTATGCCCTTTACACGCAACATCAATGGGTCAAACTCATCGAATATGGTGAGCTGGCTATTTCAAATGGCATCGACTACTACTATTTAAACCTGAGGTTGGGTATAGCCTGGTACAACACCCGAAATTATTATAAAGCACA
>DTZQ01000215.1 GCA_012961305.1 Armatimonadota bacterium
AGCGGGCGCAATTTCACATAACGTGCCCGGCATTGGCGAAGTGCGTCAGCATTTGGGCGTTAGCCGCCAACGCCGTGTTAGCCGACGTGCCGCCATTCTATATCCATTGCTTTGTGTGCTTGCAATAGTTGTATTCGTCCAGAGCCTTGAGTGGATTCCGCCCCATAGTTTGTTCCCCACCAAGGTTCTTAACTTGCTCTTGGGTAATCTCTATGAAGCGACAATACCGCTCAGCGTTCTCACCCCGTCGCTTCAAGGCAAGACCGTAAGCCTCGGCGATAGCACGATCCCACAGTGGGAAAAATCGTGGTGCCATAAGATGCAAGCACTTTGCTGCACCCACAGGGCCAAGAACCTCTTCAAAGTCCTTGAACATCTTCTCCACTATTGGTTCATCTTTACTATTGAAGTCTTCTATGGATCGCTGCCTGAAAACCGAGAGGGCCTGCTTATGGTAACTAACAACGCACTCAATGTCGGAAAAGTGCTGGCTATCGAATGGATTGTATCGGTAGAATGCTTTGTTCCATGTTTGAAGGAGCACAGCTAATGCCTCGGTCACGCTCAACGATGTCATACCCTGCATAGCGAGGTCCACTAGCTCTGTGGCCGCACGGTAGAAAAGGTCACGAGGCTCATTGGTTTCAAAAGCCTCACGCGCGGCTTCAATCTCTTGGATTGTTGGTGTATGAAACCCCATTTGTGCTCTATCTCTACTTTCCGCTAAATTTGCCTGAAGCGGAAGGCATGTGCCATAACTACAGTATACCACACCCCTCGCCAATTTGTCAAGCGTGTCCCATAATTACAGTGATACTTACACCAACACTGTAAGGAGGAACCATGTCAACCCCTTCAGAGAAAACTATACAAGTTCTTGAACAAGTGGTCAAGGCTCCTATCAGGGGCCAGTCGGCTGAAGAACGGCTTCCCCAGTGGGAAGTCGGTACATTCCCCGCGCGGAATGATGAGGAAAAGGCTTGACAAAACAGAGCGATTGTACTAATATTGTAAGAGGGGAGTTGCCAATTCAATGGTTGCAAGTTCCGTTTGGAGTGCTGAAGCCCTGCTTCGGCCCTCCAGAATGATGGGGAGTGATGGCCCAGGGTAGAGGGAAAAAGGTAGCCGTTGCCTTGAGCGGCGGGGTGGACAGTTCCGTGGCCGCGGCTTTGCTGCTAAAGCAGGGCTACGAGGTCATTGGCATTACCATGCGCCTGGCCGACGAAGACCTGGAGGACTGGGGAGAAACTCGGACCTGCTGCGGGTTGGGCGAGGTGGAGGACGTGCGGCGGGTGGCGCATAAGTTGGGGTTTCCCCACTACGTCCTGGATTTACGGGAGGTGTTCCAGCGCACGGTAATGGAGAACTTTGTGGCTGAGTACTGCCGGGGCCGCACGCCCAATCCGTGCATTCGCTGTAATCAATTTGTCAAGTTCGACGCTCTACTGAGGCGGGTCCGGGCGATGGGGTTGGATTATGTAGCCACAGGTCACTATGCCCGTTTAGGCTACGATGAACAGCGGGGGCGGTACACCCTGCGCCGGGGAGTGGATGCGGAAAAGGACCAGAGTTACGTGCTGTATCCTTTAACCCAGGAGCAGATGGCCCATACTTTGCTGCCGCTGGGGGGATTGACCAAAAGGGAAGTACGGGCCATCGCGGCCGACCTGGGCCTGCGCACGGCAGGCAAGCCAGAGAGCCAAGAAATCTGTTTCATTCCCGACCACAACTATCCGCGTTTCCTGGCGGAACGGGCTCCAGAAACCCTGCGGCCGGGGCCGATTGTGACCCCCGAGGGCAAGGTGCTGGGGGAGCATGCGGGGATTGCGTTTTACACCATCGGCCAGCGCCGGCGTTTGGGGCTCTCCGCGCCGGAACCCCTGTACGTGGTGGACATTGACCCCCAGCGGAACATGTTGGTCGTGGACACCCGCCGGGGAACTTATCGGCAGGAGATGATAGTAGAGGAGGTGAATTACGTTTCCCTTCCTCCCCTCACGGCGCCGCGAGAGGCCTGGGTCATGGTGCGCTATCGGGCTACCCCCCAGCCGGCCATGCTCACCCCCCTGGGCGAGACCTGTGTGCACGTGCGTTTCCACCGGCCGCAGCGGGCCCTTACGCCAGGACAGGCCGCGGTGTTTTACGAGGGAGATTTGGTGTTAGCTGGGGGCACAATTGCCCACGTTTTCCCCGCCGAATCTGTATCGTAGGCTTGAACCCCGGCTTACGGCTTGGGGAGCAAAGGTCATGGTTGTGGTTATGGAGCCCGGGGCGAGTACGGAGCAAATTGACCGGGTCATTAGCGAAGTCCGGGAGATGGGCTTTAAGAGCCATCCCATTTACGGGGAGGAGATGACCGTTATTGGGGTCATCGGCACCCGCACGGCCGCAGCGATGGAGCGTCTGGCCGCTCTATCGGGGGTGGAACGGGTGGTGCCCATTGAACATCCCTACAAATTGACCAGTCGCGAGGGCCGCGGTCGGCCCTCTTCCTTTCACGTAGGCGGAGTGCACATTGGCGGTTCCGAACTGGTAGTCATTGCGGGTCCCTGTGCGGTGGAGGGGGAGGAGCAATTCCTGAGCACAGCCCGGCACGTCAAGCAGGCCGGGGCCCAGATGCTCCGCGGGGGGATTTTTAAGCCGCGCACCAGTCCCTACAGTTTCCGGGGTTTAGGGGGAAAAGGTTTGCCTTTGCTGGCAGAAGCCCGGGCGGAGACCGGCCTGCCGGTGGTCAGCGAAGTTTTAGACCCGCGGCACGTGGAACTTATGGCCGATTATGTGGACGTGTACCAAATCGGCACCCGGAACATGCAGAACTTCATTCTGCTGGATGAAGTGGGCCAGGCGGGTAAGCCTGTGCTGCTCAAGCGGGGATTCAGTGCTACTTTACATGAGATGCTGTTGGCGGCTGAGTACATCGCTTCGCAAGGCAATGACCGCATTATCCTTTGCGAGCGGGGCATTCGCTGTTTTGAGACCTCTGCCCGCTATACCCTGGATTTAAGTGCCGTGCCCATTTTGAAACGGGAGACCCACCTGCCCATCGCCGTAGACCCCAGCCACGCGGCGGGCAAGCGATGGTTGGTCCCCCCTTTGGCCTGTGCCGCAGTGGCCGTAGGAGCGGACGTGCTGATGGTGGAAGTTCATCCTCGTCCAGCCGAAGCCCAAAGTGACGGGGCTCAGGCGTTGACCTTCGGCGATTTTGACCGGCTTATGGCCCAAATTGCTAACGTTCCGAGGTATAAATACTTATAGCAGGCGTTCAGCAGTCAGTCGGCTTATGGCCTATCGCTCTTGGTTGGCCGTAAGCGATAAGCCATAGGCTATAGGCCAGGGTCTGGCCGCTAACGGCTGAACGGTTACCCAACTCCTAAAGGAGGCCAAGAATGGCAGAGAACCGGGAAAAGATAAAAGTGGAGAGGGAGAAAGAAAGTAAGTCGCCAGGGCCAATGCCTAAGGAAGAAGAACCTCCGGCGGTGAGAGAGGAAACGGAGGTTGTGACTTCGAGCCAGGCTGTGGAGGCGGAAATAGGAGCCACAGAGGGGCCGGAGGAGGCCGAGGAGGATTGGCCGGCCCTGTTGGCCGCTAAGGAGAGGGAAGCCGCAGAGAACTATGATAAATGGTTGCGGGCGCTGGCCGAACTGGACAATGTACGCAAACGCGCCCGCCAGGAGAAGGAGGAGGCCATCCGCTATGCCAATGAACAACTGCTGGAGGCCCTGCTGCCGGTCCTGGACAACTTCGAGCGGGCCCTGAACTCAGCCGAGCAGGGGAGCAGTCTGGAGGCCTTAGTCAGAGGGGTGCAAATGATTTATCAGCAGTTCCGCAATGTACTGTTTAACGCTGGTTTGCAGCCCATACCGGTAGAGCCAGGCCAACCCTTTGACCCCAACCAACACGAAGCAGTAATGCGCGTAGAAACGGAAGAACATCCTGAGGGCACCATTCTGGAGGAAGTGCAAAAGGGCTACTGGTTAAATTCGCGGATTTTGCGTCCGGCATGGGTGAAGGTAGCGGTGGCTCCGGCGGGGGAGGAAGAGGGAGCGGAGAAGGAGTTTTCACCAGTCGCAGAAGAAGAGTAAAATTCGGGGGTTAAAAACTTGCGTTTTGCCTCAACCTGTGGTAGAATAATTAAAGAGCCGCTCGCCTGCCCAGGCCGCGGAGAGTTACCTAAGCATGAGCGGCCCAGAAGTGGCCAGTAAAGTCAGGCCACCAGGCAGTTCCTCCCTGCCTATTACCTGTAAAGGAGGTTATTACTCATGTCCAACACGGTGGGTGTGGAGCAATTTGCTCGTATCAAGGTTATTGGGGTGGGAGGGGGTGGGGGTAATGCCGTGAACCGCATGGTGGACGCGGGTCTGCGGGGGGTAGAGTTTATTGCCCTCAACACTGATGCCCAGGTGTTGGCCCTTTCGGTAGCCGACACCAAACTGCAAATTGGGGAGAACATCACCAAAGGTTTGGGAGCCGGGGGCAATCCGGAGATTGGCCGACAGGCAGCCGAAGAAGACCGGCAGGACATTATTTTGGCCCTGGATGGAGCCGATATGGTTTTCATCACCGCAGGCCTGGGGGGGGGTACGGGCACCGGGGCTGCTCCCATTGTAGCCGAGGCCTCCAAAGAAGTAGGGGCCCTGACCGTGGCTGTAGTTACCAAGCCCTTCAGTTTTGAAGGCCGCCGGCGCATGGAGATTGCGGAACAGGGCATCACTGAATTGAAGGAGAAAGTGGACACCATCATCATTATCCCCAATGACCGCCTCTTGGAAGTAGTGGAAAAGCGGGCTCCCCTATTAGAAGCCTTTCGTTTTGTGGATGATGTGCTCCGGCAAGGGGTACAGGGTATCTCTGACCTTATCACGGTTCCCGGCCTTATCAACTTGGACTTTGCTGATGTGAAAGCGGTAATGCAGGATGCTGGTTCAGCGCTCATGGGCATTGGTACTGGTACGGGCGAACATCGCGCGGCCGACGCGGCCAAGGCCGCTACTTCCAGTCCGCTCTTGGAGGGTTCCATTAAGGGAGCGCGGAACATTCTGTTTAACATTACCGGAGGGGCAGACCTCTCCCTGGCCGAAGCGGACGAAGCCGCCGCCATCATCACCGGCGCCGCGGATTCAGAGAACGCTAACGTGGTTTTCGGAGTAGTGATTGATGAAAAAATGCAGGGTGAACTGCGGATTACAGTGGTAGCGACAGGATTTGACCCCAAACGACGCCCTGAACCAACTTCAGCGGCAGTACAGCCAACTCCGGAACCCCAGGTACAACCGCGTCGCTATACGGAAACCGACCTCGATATCCCCCCGTTCCTGAAGAGCAGTTCACGCCTGTAGTCGCCTGTGAACGGCTCCCGTAGGACGAACAGCCCCCGCGTTTGCTCTGTTTCCGCTTGAGGAAACCGAAATGTCCACCTCTTTGCAAGCCAGTTTAATGCGTGAGTTGGCCGCCCTGGACGCCCAACTGGTGGCCACGGCCCGCCAGGAAATATGGGAAGCCGCGCGGGTTATGGATGTACGCGAACCGGCCTGGAAATTGACCAAAGAAGCCCAAAGGTACGGTCTCCAACACGTCCAGACAACTCGCTGCTATGTCCCCCCGGATGCCCCTGAGGCTTCCCGCTTGGAGTTGGACGTACGCGAACACCAAGGGTTGCTGGTGGTCATCTATTACTACCCCCAACTGCCCTATGGAACCCCTGCCGAGTTGGCCTGTTATCGGGAATATTGCCTCTTGGAACGCGCAGTTCAGCAAGCCAATGCCTTCCTGCAAACAGCAGGATAAGGAGCCCCTGGGAGTTGAAAGTCGGCAAAATGCCTACCGCGCTACGCGGGGATGCTTCTGCTTGAGATGCTCCTGCAAACCTATACCTGCTTCCCCGAGGTCCAGGGGTTCCTTCAACCCCTTCAGTTCCCATTCGACCAATTTGCGTATCCGAGGCAGATTGGATTCGTCCTCGTAGACCACCTCATCGCGTTTCAGACCCGCCGGGTATTGCCAGTAAATCCGCTCGAACAGCACATCGTCCAGGATTTCATTGATGTCTTCCCCCTCCTCCAAACTGGCGTCAATCATGATGAAAATGTTGCGGGGGTCACAGGCCCGAATGACCCGTCCATCCCGTTCATACCATTCCACCAGCAGGTTGGCATAATGTTCGATTTCTTCCTCGTCAGTCAAGCCGAACTTGCGAGCCTCATTGAGGAAAATCTGCTTCCAGAGGTCCACCGTGGGGCGGTCTACCAAGACCTGATAGAGCAGGCGGCGTTTGAAAGCATCATCAATGATGTCCTCCTTGTTCAAGTTGGTGGAGAGGAACAGACGTTGGCGATAGGGCACGCGCAAGGTACTGCCGCCGGTCATGCGCACAATGGCTTCCTGGCTCTCCAGGGGAAAAATGAACTGATTCAAAATCATGTTGTGGTCTTGCGTCTGCCGTCCCAAGTCGTCGAAAATGAAGAAGCCGTTGTTGGCCTTCACGTGCGGCGGCGCGTCGTAAACCCCGCTGAAGTTTATTTCCAGATGCTCCACCCGAAACTCCGTGCCCACGACGACCAAAGGCGCCTTGCAAATTAACCACCGCCGGTCGGGCTTGAGGTACACCAAGCGTTTGTAGGGGTCGGGCTTCTCCGGCGGGGTAGCCTCCCGTTCTTCCTTCTCTATCAATTCGTCCCAGGTCTGGTGGTAACTGGGATCGTAGTAGCGAACTACGCGCCCGTTGAACTCGAAGGCATAGGGAAGGCATACCGGCTCCTTTAACAAAGAATGCAACCGGGTTACGATTAAGGTCTTGCCGTTCCCCGGCGGCCCGTAGAAGAGCATACATCTCTGCGAGTTGAACCCTTCCTTTAAGGTGTACAGCAGTTCGGGCCGCATGGGATAGCCCTCAAAGACCTCCTTCACCTCCTCCAGAGTTACCCGACGCTCCTTTTCCGCCTGCTTGAGCACCATTTGGCAGTAGTCCTCGAAAGACACCGGGCAGGGGCCCACATAGGCGTCTACCTTTTCGTATTCGTCACACAGTTGGCGGCCGGCAGTGGTCAATTCGTAGTGTAGCGGTTTGAAAGTGTCAATCACTTTCCGGTCCCGCAACTCACGTACCAGATGCTCAATAACGCCCAAAGTCACGTGGAGTTCACCGGCAATTTGCTGCATGGTCAATTGACCCTTCTGCCTGAGCGTCTTGAGAATGAGACCTTCCACCAACCGCACGCTCAGGCCCGTTTCCTCCAGAGTCCGAGGGGCCTCGGGACGAATGAGTTCGTTGGCCACCTCGAACTCCACTTCTTCCCGCTTAAGAGATAACTCCTGCTTCTCCACCGCCGGTTGCTCAACCTTTTGCCCCATTTGGCGAAGTTTGGCTTCCTCTTTCGGGAGATAACGCATGTCTCTCCTCCTTATGATTAGGTGGCGACCGCTAATCATTTTAACACAAAAAGGAAACCCCGTCAAGAGCAGTTTGACAATCTAAGCCCAGGAAGGTATAATGTAAGACCGGCCACCTCTCGGCTGAAATGACTGAGTGGCTGCGTGACCAAGATACAGGATGCAGGATGCCCCCCCTCTATCCCCCCGCGTGCGGGGGGAAGAAGGGGGGGTCCCCGCGTGCGGGGGGA
>DTZQ01000216.1 GCA_012961305.1 Armatimonadota bacterium
AATAGGCTAATCCAGTTCCCGCACCAACTCTACTGCCTGGGCAACGGCCTCTTCAAAGGCCGTAAGGGCTTGGTCGGCCTGGGCCTCGGTGATGATGAGGGGGGGTTGGAGGCGAATCACGGTAGGGTTGTTGAGCGTGTAGGCAGCCAGTACTCGCCGCTGGGCCAATCCGGCGATGGTTAAGCCCGCGAGGTCTTCCTCGCGGAACTCTATTCCTATCATCAAACCCCGCCCTCGAACTTCGGTCACCACCTCGGGATAGCGTTCCTGCAAGGCCCGCAGGCGGGTAAGGAACATTTCTCCCAAGATGGCTGCCCGCCGGGGCAAATCCTCTTCCAAAGTGGTGCGCAGGGCGGCCAGGCCAGCCGCGCAGGCCAGGGGATTTCCGCCCCAAGTGGAGGAGTGCAGCAGCGGATTGGGAATCATCGCCTCCCACACCTGGGCGGTAGCCGAGAAAGCAGCCAAAGGCATCACCCCACCTCCCAGGGCTTTGGCCAGGGTCATGATGTCCGGCACCGCACCGCTGTGCTCTACCCCAAACATTTTCCCCGTTCGGCCCAAACCCGTTTGCACTTCATCGGCGATGAGCAACACGCCGTGGGCGTCGCACAGTTCCCGCACCTGGGGCCAGTAATCCTCCGGGGGGATAATCACCCCTGCCTCGCCCTGAATGGGCTCCAAAATAACCGCACCGGTCTCCTCATCTATGGCCTGGGCCAGGGCTTCTACCTCGCCGAAAGGTACATGTTTTACTCCCGGCAGCAGCGGGCGAAAGGGTTCTTTGTATTTCTCCCGCCCGGAAACGCTCAACGCCCCCAAAGTTTTGCCGTGAAAGGCACCCTCGGCCGCCACAAGGCCGGGCTTGCCCGTGTACAGCCGGGCCAGTTTGAGGGCTCCTTCCACCGCCTCTGCCCCGCTGTTACAGAAGAAACTGTACTGCAAGTTCCCCGGCGTCACTTCCGCCAAGAGGGCAGCCAATTCGGCTTGGACCTCATTGAACAGCACTCGGGAGGACATAGGCTGGCGGGCCAACTGCGCCTGTACGGCGGCCACGACCCGCGGATGCCGATGGCCCAGGGTGAACACTCCGAATCCCCCCAGACAGTCGAGGTACTTTTCCCCCCGCACGTCCCACACGAACACCCCTTCGGCTTGGCTTTCAACGGTGTCAAAGCCCAGGAACTTCAGCAGGCTCGCCAGGCCGGGGTTGAGGTGTTCCACATACTCTTCGATGACCCGCTCGATGCGCTGCTCCACGTTTTCCTTCACCGGGCAAACACCTCCTGCAAATAGGCGAAACTCTCTTGGGCAATGCGCTCCGGGCCGGGCGTGAAGTCAAACACCTCCACGGAGACATACCCCTGATAGCCGATTTTCCGCAGGGCGGCGGCCAACGGGCGCAAATCGGCTGCGCCCATGCCCGGCCCCAGACGGTTGGGGTCGTTGGCATGGACGTGGCCCAAGTAGGGAGCCGCTTCCTCGATGACTTGGGGCAAGGGTTTGGTCTCCGCGGCGAACATGGCCTTTACATCTAAGTGCAGGCGAACGCGGGGATGGTTGATTTCCTCAATCAGCCGCACGGCCTCATCCTTGGTGTTGATGAAATTGGTCTCCCCGGCCGGCAGCGGTTCCCAGCAGAGGGTTACCCCACAGGCCTCAAAAGTGGGCAGGCAGGCACGTAGGGCCTCTACGGTGCGCTGCCAAGTAGCCTGGTAACTTTCCCCCTCCCAAACGTTGCGTTGTTTGGGGGAGCCGAAAACCATTACTTGCCCTCCCAGGTCGCGGCAAAATTCGGCCAGGGCCTTCAAATACTCCTGAGTGCGGCGGCGGACGTTCTCGTCAGGATGGTTAATGCCCAGGCCCTCCGGCTTAACCAGGAGCCAGTGCAAACCCACGACTTCCAATCCCTGGTCGGCGGCAATCTGCCGTAGTTCCCACCGGCGGGCCGACGAGAGGGTTCGCACATCATCCGCCAAGGTGAAAGGAGCGATTTCGAGGCCCTCATATCCGATGTCTGCTGCACACCGACATACGGCGGCAAAGTCCCAGTCCTCAAACATTTCATTGCAGATGGCAAACTTCACCGCTTTCCTCCTCGCTTAAATCACTTGGCCAATTTGATGCCGAGTTCTATTCTTCGGAGCCGGAAAAATTATTCCTGCTGAATTTGTAATTTTTCGGAAAATAGAGTATAATTAAAGAAAAAGGTAAGGGATGGGGTACGGTACGCAGATGAATGCGGAAATTGTTTCCATAGGTACGGAATTGCTGTTGGGCCAGATTGTCAACACCAATGCCGCCTATTTAGCCGCAGAGTTGGCTGCTTTGGGCGTACCTGTGTATCACCAGACGACGGTGGGGGACAATTTAGAACGGGCGGTGGAGGTGCTACGTCAGGCTTTGAGCCGAGCGGACGTGGTTTTGATTACGGGTGGGTTGGGCCCGACGCCGGACGACATCACGCGGGAGGTTGTCGCCCGGGCCCTGGGAGAGGAGTTAGTTTTCGACGAAGAATCCGCAGAGCAAATTCGAGCGTTTTTTGCCGCCCGGGGTCGGGAAGCGACCGAGACCAACTTGCGGCAGGCATATTTGCCCGCCTCAGCACAACCAATTCCCAATCCCTTGGGCACAGCCCCGGGCGTGCTCGCGGAGAAGGGAGGCAAAATTGTAGTTGCGCTGCCGGGCGTTCCCCCAGAGATGAAGCAGATGTGGGCAGAGACCGTGAAACCGTACCTGCAGCAGACAGGCCGGATCGAGACCTTCCTGCGTTCACGGACGCTACGGGTGGTGGGCCTGGGTGAATCTTTCGTGGCGGACAGGTTGGGCGAGTTGCTGGATTCGACCAATCCGACCCTGGCCACTTACGCCCAGCGCGGAGAAGTCACTTTACGCCTTACTGCACGGGCAGTTAGTGAGGAAGAGGCTCAAACCCTACTGGATGAGTTAGAGCAACGCATCCGAGAGCGCATCGGCCCCTACATCTGCGGCCGCGATGAGGAAGGGCTGGAATACGAAGTGGGACGTCTGCTGCGGGCCACCGGTTGGACGATTGCGGTGGCCGAATCGTGTACCGGAGGGCTAATTGGCCATCGTCTTACTGCCGTGCCCGGCAGTTCGGACTATTTTGTAGGTGGGATAGTGGCCTACAGCAACGAAGTGAAACGGCGGTGGCTGGGCGTGCCGGAGGAAACTCTGCGGCGGGTGGGAGCAGTAAGTGAGGAAACCGCGCGGGCTATGGCTCAAGGGGTGCGGGAGCGATTGCAGACGGACTTGGGTTTGGCCTGCACAGGCATTGCTGGGCCGGGCGGGGGCACGCCGGAGAAGCCCGTTGGGTTGGTATATGTAGCCCTGGCGGCGCCGGACGAGGGGCGAGGGGAGTGCCATCGGTGGCGTGGCTCCCGCGAGGACATCAAATACCGGGCCTCACAGGCCGCTTTGGATTTGCTGCGACGTTATTTGGCGGGAAGGATAGAATGGAGACCCTGAGAAGTTTCATTGCCGTACCGCTTTCGGAGGAGGTAAAGGCGGCGGTCGGCGCTCTGCAGCGGGAATTACAGACCCTGCCGGGCGACGT
>DTZQ01000217.1 GCA_012961305.1 Armatimonadota bacterium
CGGGCGATTTCCCGCTCGCCGGTGGCAAAACATTGCACAATGCGAATGGCCGCAATAGCCTCCTGCATCACCGTCGCGATGTCAGCCAACTTCTGCTGAATGTACTCGGCGATGAGCCGCATCCTGCGCCCAGCCAAATTGATGAGCAGGGCGATGACCGGGGCTACCAGGAGGGCTAACAGGGTCAACCACCAGTTGAGGCGGAACATAACCACCAGCAGGCCTCCTATCGCAAGGGGGGAGATAACCAGGGTGGCTACGCCGGTGGTCAAAATCATCTGCACCGCATTGATGTCATTGCTCACGTGGGAAATCAACTGGCCGGTACGGGCGTCCTCGAAGAAACTGAGAGATAGGGTTTGCAGGTGGCGAAAGAGGTTCTGTCGCAGGCGCACTACAACCCGCTGCCCGATTAGATTGCTGAGGAATACATGCCCGAAATCACAGAGGCCTTTAACCAGCGTCAGGACTAAGATGAGCAGGGCTACTCGGCTCAGTTCTCGCAAGCCTTCGCTCTGAGCAGCATGAAAAAGGGGCTTGAGGAGGTCTTTGGCAATCCAAATGAGGGCTGGCTGCAGAAGGCCACTGGCGGTCATAAGGAGCAGGGTGAACAGCACCAATCCCCAATAGGGACGTACATATCCCCACAGTCGCCAGCCGGTAGACGGAGTCGAGGAGGTCGCCGGTGGCGAAGAAGCGGCGCAGGCTGAAACAATCCGTTTGCTATTTACTGCCATAGTCGTAAACCGTAAGCCAACAAGGCCAATCCGACACAAATCATAGAATCGTATTCGTGATTGTGCCACACCTGTCGCCAAGTGAAGGCCGAGGGGAACTGAGAAGGGCGGCGTAACCGAGGCCACAGGCGCGGGGTACAGGCACAGTAATTAACATAACTTGCTCCAAACTGCTTTCGCAGGGCGGCTTCCTCCTCCACAATGGTCGGCCAATAAGTCAGGGCAAATAGTCCTAAAGCGATGGGGAAGGAAAACCAGCGTCCGGACATTGTACAGCAGCCCAAGACAATAAGCAGTGTACCCAGATAGAGCGGATGCCGGACGTAGGCATAGGGACCCGTGACGGCCAACTCCCGGCCTTTAGCAATAATGCCTGCCGCCCATATCCGTAGGGCCTGGCCCAATCCCATCACCAGCACCCCCAAACCATACTCCCAGGGCCGAGGCCGGGCCCAAAACACCAAGACCAGAAGGGTAAGGAAAACCAGCGGGACGCGCTGGCGTACCAAAAAGCGAAACATTACTTTTCCTCAATCCCTTTGTTCGGGCCAAAACCTACTCCGCTTTAGCGGCGGTCCAACTGGCGGCCGGCTCGTCCGTAGCGAATGTTGCGGAGGAACTCGACTAAATAGCGAAGTTCCTCGCTCATGGGGAAGGTGCGTTCAATTTCGTCCAGGGCCTCAGATACGTTCAACTTGGAGCGGTAAATCAACCGATAGGCGCGTTTTAACTGGTCCCGCAGTTGGGGCGAGAAGCCGTTGCGCCGCAGGCCTACGATGTTCAAGCCGTATACCTTTGCCGGACGTCCTTCGACCAACATAAAGGGAGGCACGTCTTGGGTGACCTTGGAGTATCCACCCAACATGGCCAGGGTGCCCACGCGCACAAACTGGTGCACCCCGACCATTCCTCCCATGACCACTCGGTCCTCAATGACCACATGACCACTCACCCCCGAGTAACTGGAAATCGCTACGTGGTTTCCCACACGACAGTTGTGGCCTATGTGTACGTAAGCCATCAACAGATTGTCATCACCAATAATAGTTGCCTCCCCGTCTCCCGTGGCTCGGTGAATGGTCACGTACTCCCGAATGACGTTCCGGTTCCCGATGACGACCCGGCTCCGGTCGTCGCGGGCTTTTAGGTCCTGCGGTGGGCCTCCTAATACCGTGCCCGGGAAGATTTCGCACTCGCAGCCGATGGTGGTATGGGAAAAAATGACCACATGAGGATGTAAAACCGTATTATCCCCAATGCGAACATCTTCCTCGACGATACAATAGGGCCCAATTTCGACGTTCTCACCGATTTCCACCGAGGGGTGGACTTGCGCCAATCTGTGAATCGCCATCTCGTTTGCTCTCCCCTCGTGTTACTCCGCATCCACAAGCCAATAGAGATATTCCCCCTCCGCGACGACCTGTCCATCCACCCGGGCTAAGGCCCGCACTTTACCTACCGTCCCCCGATGACGCAGTACCGTGACTTCCATAATCAGTTGGTCGCCCGGAACCACCGGCTTGCGGAAACGGACCTTATCGAGGCCTCCAAAATAGGGGAGTTTGCCCCGATTATCAATTAACAGAAGCACACAACCCACCTGGGCCATGGCCTCGATGATGAGAACCGCCGGCATTACCGGTCGGTTGGGGAAATGGCCCTGAAAAAAGGCCTCATTGTAAGTTACGTTTTTCAGTCCTACCGCCCGTTCGCCCGGAACCAGTTCCAAAATCCGGTCCACCAGCAGGAAAGGATGCCGATGCGGCAGGATTTCCCGAATCTCCTCAATGTCCAATCCGCGTCCTGATACCCTCTCTTCACTCATAATGGCATCATCCTCCCACTCCTATTGTGACCCTTTCTGCCCAAAACGTCAACAGTTTGCTGAGTTTCCAGGGGAACGGAACCCTGCTCTTTTATTCCCTTAGACGACCGGGAAAAGGATTCCGTTCCCTCTTATTTTACTTGGCGGCGGCTGCCAGTCCCCGCGATTGAGGCCCGCGGCTGGGGCAACCGGGCCTCAATCGCTCCTC
>DTZQ01000218.1 GCA_012961305.1 Armatimonadota bacterium
AAAGATTAGCCCAGAGTTTGAACCCTGGGCCAGACTTCTTCCCTCCCCGCCTGCAGGGAGGGCCAGAGGGGTAATAAAGTGGGGAAAGGAAAGGCACTATGGAAGCCCAAGGTTTATTCGTGGTGGGCACTGATTCTGGGGTGGGGAAGACCATTATCACTGGGGGACTGGCGGGAGCCCTGCGGCAGCAGGGGGTGGATGTGGGAGTGATGAAGCCCATTTCCACCGGGGCCGTGGAAGAGCGGGGACGGCGCACTTCCACTGATGCCTTGTTCCTGAAGAAGGCCAGCAAAGTAGAAGACCCTCTGGAAGCCATTTGTCCCCTCTGCCTGCTTGCTCCGACCGCACCTATTCTGGCCGCCAGCATGGAGAACCTGGACATTCACTTGGGCTCGCTCAAAGATGCCTATGACGGACTGGCAGCGGAACACGACTTCATGTTGGTCGAAGGTATAGGGGGCTTGCTGACCCCGCTGACGGAGCGGACGTTCTTGGCCGACCTGGTACGCATGTTGAACCTGCCCCTCTTAGTGGTGACCCGGCGGGACGGAGGCACCGTCAATCATACCCTACTAACCATTCGCTATGCCCAACTGGTGGGCGTAGAAGTGGCCGGCCTCATCATCAATAACGTCCGGCCCCGGGCCACGGATTTGGCCGCCCGCACCAATCCCGACCTGCTGCGGCAATTAGCCAGCGTGCCGGTCTTCGGGGTCATCCCTTATTCGGGGAAAATCAGCGTAGAGAGGGGTGAAATCGGCGACGTGGTGGAACTCCTCTGGGACTGCGCCGCGGCCCTCCACGAAAGCGTGTACATGGGGCCAGTGTAGAACGATGCTGTCTCCTGCTTCGCTTTCCCAGCCAACTGGCCCCCCTCTACCGGGCGGCCAAATGAAGCCACCCGAAGGCCGAGGCGTCTTTGCCCCCACAAATCCCCGGCGTCCACTCCAACCAACCCCGAAAGCCTTCACCGTCGTCGTCGTTGACCGTCACCGACCAGGTGAGCCGGCCGCCGGGCACGGGTCGGACATTGCCGAAGGCCGCCCAGGGAATTGCCACTTCGTAGGCCAGTCCCCTTTCCCACTGGCGCACCCGCAAACGGGCTTCCGTTACCGTCCGCTCCTGGGGGAGCCATTCCCACACTTCGGGGCCGTTGGGGGTGAGGGCTAACCCGAACTCGACGACCTCCCTGTCGTAGCCGGGTTCCGAGCGGCGGGTGGGGCGGAAGGCCAACTGCAGACAGTCGCCCCGCCACATCTCCCGGTGCTGATGGGGTTGGACAAAGGCATTGTCGGTCACTTCCGCTGCCAAATAGAAGTTGCCCTCGTCCCAGCCAGTCCACACTTGGGCGGAACAGTCGGCTGGCCCCGTCCAACCTTCCAAGTGCGGGGCCGCCTTCATCCCCAGAGTTAGCGGCTCCGGACCCTGCCATTCGGCCAGGTCGCCGTCTATCTTCGGCGGGGAGGGGAAGCGGCGGGCCTGAGTCTGGGGGCGGGGAGGGGCTACTTCCACCGTTTCGTGGACGGCCTCTTGGAGGAAATTAACGGCCACCCGGGCCCGGCCCACCTCGGCGTCCTGGGGCACCTCGCAGCGGAAGAGGAGGGTTCGCTCGGCGTGCGGCGGCAAAGTGGGCACTTCCACTCTTCGGCCCGGTTCCACCCGCCACTCGGCAGGCACCTCCAGCCACAGACGCGGCGAGGCCGAGCGGGAGGTGTTGTTGTGCACGGTCACCCGCAGAAGGCTGCTCTCCCCGGCCCGGGGCGGGGGTTCCACCGTCAGGTCGGCGGTGAAGGGCGGAAGGACTTGGGCTCCGACCGTCCAGGGGGCCTGGTAGCCGTCGAACTCCATCAGGCCGCGAAGCAGGTGCCTTTCCGGCCCGGCCTCTAACGCGGCAGGGGCCCGCCAACTCAGGGGGACTACCTTCTGCTCCTGGGGCTGCAGGGTGATTTCCACCGGCGCCCCCTCGGCCAGCCGCAGGCGCACCTTTTGCCGAACCTGCTGCCGGTTCTGCAAACGCAGGGGCCAGAAAGCCGTCTCGCCCGCAGCCAGAATACACTGCCGCCTTTCCAACTCCCAAATTAGGGGCAACTGGCCCGCCTTAATCTGGGCCAAACATTCCCCGGCCCGCGCCAGCAGTCGTTTGGTCTCCGCCCTGACCTGGGGCCGGGCCTCCACCTGCTGCCGATAGTTCTGCAGGTCCCGCCACAGGGCATCCACCTCCGGCGGCTGGGCCCGGCTGGCAGGTGAAAGGGGCACTTTCAGCCGGGCCAGGCAGGCGGCCATTTCCTCCAGGATTTGCCGGTGCGAAGTCACCGGCTCCACTTCCAACATCACCACTTCGCGGGGGAGCAGCACCTCCGTGCGCACGGCCTCTTTCTTGCCCAGGCCGGTGGGCATGGAACCCTGAGGGGTCAGGCAACGCACGAGCAGGAGAGCATCACCCTCCGTTCCCCGCTTGCGGGGGGAAGGAAGGGGGAAGGTGAACATTTGTGGTTCGTCGCTGACGTTGGTCAGCACCAACCCTATGGTTCCCTCAGGGGCTCGCCAAACCGTGCCTAACACGGCCGGCAGGTTCGCAGGCCAGGTGCCACCGCCCCACTTGTTCCACCGTCCGTGCACCTGGGGCACAGGTTCCCGCGGCTTGAGTTCGCCCAGCAACTCGCCTTCGACCAGGAACTTGGCGGCCACGGCTCGGTACTGCCCCAAGGTGCGCAAATATTCGGCCTTGACCCGGTGCTCCGGGCGGAGGAGGTCGAAGCCCATCCAGCCCAACTGACAGCCCCAAACGAAGTCGCGTCCCTGAGCCATACAGAAGGAGAGGTCGCCCGTGCCGCGGGTAACGGGACTGGAAAAGTAGGTGGTGTAGCCGCTGTACACCGCGGTCATTAGCGGAATCTCCGCCTCGTGGCGCGGGTTCCAGATGAGGAAAGCATCCACTCCGTCCATATAGGGCTCGGCGTTGTTTTCGGTGGTGAAGAACACGTCCGGGCTCACCGCCGCGCCCTGTTCCTGCAC
The DNA here is from genome assembly GCA_012961305.1 of Armatimonadota bacterium. GTDB lineage: Bacteria > Armatimonadota > UBA10988 > UBA10988 > DTZQ01 > DTZQ01. Next base: position 3,016 of record DTZQ01000218.1, read on the forward strand.
CCGGCGCAGCAGTTCGCGATAGCCGTCCACCCAATAACTCCCCCCGCCCAGCGGATGGCCATGTTCCGGGTTGAAACACAGCGCGGGGCCGGCGGCCGCGATTTGGTCCAGATAGACCGCGTTTACCCCGCACTCGCGCAGCAGCCGCCCGACAATTTCGTTGATTTTGTCCTGCCAGTATTTCGTGGCCGGACACATCGGAGTCAGCGGCACTTTCGAGCCGTACACCTCAATGCGTTTCTCCCCCTTCTCGTTCAGGGCGCAGAATCGGAAAGCGTCATCGCGCTGCCAGGTCTCCGTGCGGGAGTCCATGAGCCGGGCGTTGATGTAGGGCATGACCACCATTCCCCGCTGGGCCAACTCCCGCACCCCTTCGGCGAAGCCGGGTTTGGTGGGGAAGTATTCGGGGTAGTGGTCATCGAAGGGGATTTGATGCCAGTTGTACCAATGGATGCCCAGGGGCAGGGCAAAGAACTCCTGGGCCTGCCGCATGTTGGGCACAACCTCCCGGGCGAACCCACCGCCTAACATCCACAGGCACAAATGCTTGAGTTGGGGCGGATAGTCCTTCCGCCGGGCCAGGGGGCCCAAGCGCGTCCAGGGGGTCTGGGTCGTCGCCCACCGCCGGTACATCTTGGCCCCTACCCACCAATCGCCGGCATAGACCCCCACCGCGATGGGCACGTCGCCTTCGTAACCGGTGCCGGGCAGACCCATATTGGGCACGGGCACGAAAAAGGCAAACTCCCCGCCGGGCTGATAACGGAAGCGTTTGGGATAAGCCCGCGGGTCGTGGGCGGCCAAATACAGGCCCTCCTCACCCTCGTTTATTAGCAGGAACTGCATAGGCCAGTTGGCGCTGGGATAGTTTCCCGCTTGGGCGCTGCGCAGGTGCCGATAGAGGTAGCCCCAGTTGCTCCGGGGCACTGCCACCTCCGACTGGCCCGGCTGGGAGAGGCCAGTCAGCAGGGGGAACTGGACTTCCCACAGGCCATACTCTTCGCTGTGGGTAGCCACGAAAATCCGCCAGTGGCTCACCGGGTCGCCCCTTCTGACTTCTACCGTCACTCGTACGTCGGCCGTGCCCAGGCCCTCTCCCAACGACAGCCCCCTCCAGCGCAGTTCGGCCGTGGCAGTATCAGGGGTGCGCTGCCGAAGGAAATGCCGCTCCGAGGGAGCAGTGTTGTCCAAGGTTAACTCTTTCTGCTTGGCCAAACCGCGGGCCCGAAAAACGAGGCGCCACAACGTCGGCGGAGCCTTGGAGGGGTAGAGCCACTCGTGGCCGCTCGGGGCGTGTTTCAGGCTCACCAGGCCCAACCCCTCCCTCTGGCTGGCGAAGCGCAGGGTGAGGTGTTCCCCGTAAAGGGCGTAGCGTCCGCGCAGCCGCGGCAGGGAAGGCGGGGGCGGAGAGGGTGGTGGCTTTTGCACCGCAACCGTCACCGCTGGCCGGGCAGTCAACCAAGTGGCGTACTCTGCCGGTTCGCGGGCCGGGCCCCAATAGACGCGGGCAGAGTGCTCAAAAGTGCGTTCGCGCCAGGGGCCGGTGGTGAACTGCACGTAGTTGTAGTACTCGCTGATGCCATCGAAGAGGGAAATGGTGCCCTCGAAGGCCAGTCCGACGGCGTCGTCACGGTTGTACATCACCGCCCACCGGGGCAGAGCGTAGCCTTTGCGGGCATCGGTGAAGCGGCCCGTTTGTAGCGGCTCTCCCCCGGCCCAACGGTCGAGTTCATTGTCCTTGCGGGAAATTTGGAGGAAGTGGAGTTCCCGCCAGGCAAAATCGTCCTCCCGCTCCGCGTGCATGGTCACGTTGACCACGGGGGAGAAGGCCCGGTACACCCAGCGGTAAGTGGCGCGGGCATTGCCCCGGGCAGGCTGACCGCTGTAATAGCGGGCCTGCGTCTCCACCACCGCCTCCAAGGGGCCGGCAGAAACGACGCGGGCGGACGATTCCGGGTCGGCCCGTAGGGTGAAGTAGCCCTCGCCCCGCTCGAAAAGTCGGTCCTCGAAGACGAACCGGGTCTCCTCCGTACCCGACAGGTTGAAGCGGACGAAGGTGGGGAACCCACCGTGACCTCGTTTCGGGTGGGTCAGGGTGAAATAAGTGTTGCGTACCCGAATAGCCTCCTCCGTTTCCGCTATCTGCAGGTCGGTCTCGATTCGCGCTTCCCTCTGTCCAGAACCCGGGCTTCTGGACTCCGAAGTTTGCCCTTCCGTGACCGCAAAGTACCTCGTTGCACCCGTCTCTGTCAACCCTGGCAGCAGAAACAAGAGGCGCTCTCCCTCTACCTGGGCTGGAACGGCCTGTTTCGGTTGGCCCGCCGCATTGGTTTCACAGACGGAAACCGCGGCAGGCAAGTCAGGGAGTCGCGTTTCGGCGACGTACTGAAACAGGGTGGGGCCGGCGTTGTGGACATGGAGCAAATATTGCGGCTGGGCCGCTACCGCGCTTCCAAGGAGCACCAACCCACTCAGGCCCCCCAGTGAGCACCAAAATTTGCGCTGCAGCACGAGTTACCTCCTCAGTTGAAGCCACAAATTCCTTGCTTCCATTATAGCCGAAAGGTACTTCCCTTGTCAAGTTTGTTGCCCGACCATTTGACAACCCCGCGGACATCCGTTATAATCTAAACGAGAGGGAGAGAGGTGAGCGAGCAAGTTCGTTTTCCCAAAGATGCTTTTCTCATCCTCGTTGGCCCTTCCGGGTCGGGCAAAACGACCTTTGCTCATAAGCACTTCCGCCGCACGGAGGTGCTCAGTTCGGACTTCTGTCGGGCGCTGGTTTCCGACGACGCAGGCAACCAAGCGGTCTCGGGAGCGGCCTTTGAACTGCTTTACTTCATAGCCGCCAAGCGTATGCGTTACCGGCGGCGGGTGGTAGTGGACACTACTGCCCTGCGCCGTTCGGCGCGCAATACCCTGATTAAACTGGCCCGGGAATACGGCTACCGCCCCGTGGCCATCTTGTTCAACGTGCCCCTGGAGGAGTGCCTGCGCCGCCAGCGCTACCGCCGTCGGGCCGTCCCGGAGGAAGTCGTCCGCCGACAGTACGAACAGTTCCAGTTCGCCCTGGCGGAAGTGTACGAGGAGGACTTCGAGGGCATTTACCTTTACGAGGACGGTGAACTCTACACCGAACGACCCTTGCCCGAACGTCCTGCCCCTCTCTCGGAGGAGGAAACTGAAAATGAAAAGCCGCAACCTGCCGCCGGGGGCCCTTAAAAGCAAGGGGAGGATTCTCGCCCTTTGCCTGTTCGTCCTTTGGAATCACCCTTTGGAGTCAGACACTTCAATGCCGCCTATGGACGGGGCTAAAGCCCTTGATTCCAAAGGGGATGTCACTTCCCTGGTGGCCACCATTGAAGCGGCGGCGGCGCTCCACGCGGTGCCGGACGAAGAGGTACGGGCAGGGCTGCTGGTTCGGTTTCGCGGCGAGGCTGAAGTTGCCCAGCGGGCCTTCGCTCGACTGGCGGAGTTGGGGGAGGCAGGTTTGAAGGCCTTGGCCCAACTGCTCCGGCACCCGCGGGCTCAGGTAAGACAGAACGCGGCCCACTACTTGGGACTCATCGGTGGGCCACAAATTGTGCTGCCCTTGATGACTGTGCTGCGCGATGCCAGCCCCGGCGTGCGCGACCAAGCAGTGTGGGCTCTGGGCCGCTCCGCCAGCAACGTGGCTTTGGGACTGCTGCGCTACTCCAAGTTTCGCGACCCCAGCCTCTTGGTGCGCAGCCACGCGGCCACCTGGTTGGAGATGCTGCAGCAGGTCTTGGAGGTGGAGCGCCTTCCCGACCCTGTGGAGCAGCAGCAGAGGTTGGTCGCCCTGGCCAAGTACGCCTACGTGCGGGAGCGGCTGGTACAACGGGGGACGGAGGTGGTGCCGGCGCTGATTGCCGCCTTGGACCATCCTGACCTGGCGGTGGCCGTGGGGGCGGCCAAGGTGTTGGCACAAATCGGGGACGAGCGGGCGTTGGAGCCGTTATTCGCTCGGTATCAGGCTACCTTGGAAGGAGAATCCGTCGCTGCCTTTGCGGAGGCCCTGGCCAACTTCCGTCACCCAGCGGTGTGGCCCTATCTACTGCGGCTGTTGGAATTGGACAACCCCTCCGCCGAATATCAGGCCCTGTGCGGCCTGCGGCGGTGGGAGCATCCCGACCGGGAGGCGGTGATTCTAAACTTTTTGGAGCGCCAAGTGGCCGCGGGGGCACATTTGGAGAAAGTGACCGGCAATACGACCACAGTCAACCCCGTGGCCGAAGCCTGTGTCCTGCTGGGCGAACTTGGCAGCATGGCATCTTTGCCCCTTTTGGAACGTATCGCTGCTGAGGCCCCACCGGAGGAGAACATCGTCCATTCCCTTGCCCGACAGAGTTGGGCGCGAGTACGGGCCCGGATAGGAGGGCAGGAATGATTAGGGAGGTAACTGCTCACCTTCTATCCCCGCCGAGGGGCAGAGAAGATTTAGGGCAATCGGAAGAGGAAATCCAGCCTCTTCGTCCAGAGTTCAAACTCGGGGCTACCTTTGCCAAACCTGGGGTATCCTGCATCGTGCAACTGCCAGTTGCCTCCTTCCTCTGGGGTGCAGGAAGGTGGTAATTACACAGAGGGTTATCAATCTGGGGGAGTTTTTTGAGCCAGAAATGGGCTGAATTTCGTTCCCAAGCCCGGCATCCCTTGCGGCTGCGGGCTGTGTTCTGGGCGGTGGTCCTGGCGGCCGGGGGAATTGCTTGGGTGGACCAGAGCGAATTAGTGCTGGCCAGCGTCCAGGTCGGCAACAGTGTGCCGCCGGTGCCGGCGCTGGCGGCGCTGGTGGTGCTGGCGTTCCTCAACCCGCTGCTGCGTTGGATTCGGCTGGGGCTGACCCGAAAGGACCGGCTGTTCATCTACCTGTTCGTGGCGGTTGCGGTAAGCATTCCCTCAGTTCAAGTTTTGACCATGATTTTCGCCTTCCTCACCGCACCGACCTATTTAGCCTCCCCGCAAAACCGCTTCGCCGATTTGACGGTACTCTTCCCCCGCTGGTGGGCACCCACGAACCCGAAAGTGATTCGCTATTTCTACGAGGGCCAGGTCAGCGGCAAGGTGCCCTGGGCGGCCTGGTGTGGGCCACTCCTTACCTGGACTCTGATACTAAGTGCCCTCTATTTGGCATTACACGCGCTGTTGAGCCTGTTCCGCCGGCCGTGGCAGGAGCAGGAACGACTGACCTATCCCTTGCTTCGGCTGCCCCTGGCCTTGGTGGGGGAGCCGGTAAGCGGACGGAGTCTGTGGCGGGATGGGGTCTTCTGGCTGGGCTTTGGGGCGAGTGTAGTGTTCAACGGTTTGAACATGCTCCGTACTTTCGATGCCAGTATTCCCGCCCCCGGCCGGGGAATCAACGTTGGCCGCTGGTTTGTAGACCCTCCGTGGAATGCGATTCGGCCCATGTCCATTTCCTTCCGCCCGGAGATTTTCGGCATTTCCTACTTCATGCCAGCCGACGTGCTGCTCACCTGCGGAGTGGGCTATGTGCTACTGCGCCTAAGTGGTGTGGTGCGCTCGGCTTGGGGCCAGGAAGTCATTACCAGCGCCTATGACTACCAAGAGATTAGTTCCGGAGCCTTCATCGCCCTGGCAGGATTGCTGTTCTGGCAGGCCCGGCATCCCCTAAAAGCCACCTTGAGCCTTCGCTCCAAGGACCGAGGGGAACCGATGGCCGGGCGAACGGCCTGGGCGGCGGCGTTAGGTGGGTATCTGGTTTGCGCGTGGATTTTCTGGCAGGCAGGGATGGCCGGCCCGTTGGCGCTGTTGCATGTGGGGCTGCTGCTAATCTTCGGCTTCGTCTATGCCCGAATGCGTGCGGAAACAGGTGCCACTACCACCTACCTTTTCCCCTTCTGGCAACAACAGTCCACGCTCCTGAACTTCTTGGGTTCCGACGGTTTAGCCTTTGGTCGGGACCTGCGCTCGCTGGGTCTTCTGGCTTCAGTGGGTGGCCTGTCGCGGGGGGTGTTTCCCTCCTGCGCGGCCTACAGCGGCGAAGGTTTGGCTCTGGCCGACGCCGAGGGGTTGCGGCCCCGCGCAGCCTCTTGGATGTTGTTGGCTGGAGCCGGGTTCGGCATCGTCGGAGGACTGCTGTCCCATCTTTTGCTCACCTACCGGCATGGGTTCAATCTGCTGGACGCCGGCGGTGGGGGACGTATCGGCTACCGGCTGTATCTGGCCACCCAGCAATATGATTGGGTCGCCCGCTGGTTGACCGACCCGCTACCACCCCAGAGCAGCAAAGTTTGGGCGACCATCGGTGGGGCCTTGGGAGCGCTGGCCTTGAGTTTGGCCCGGTGGCATTGGTTGGGCTTTCCCTTTCATCCCTTGGGCTTCGCTATGGCCACGGCCTACGGCTATCACCTCTGGGCGCCCTTTCTGTTCATTTGGCTGTTCAAAGGCGCGCTGCTGCGTTGGGTGGGCATCCGCGGCTACCGCCGGGCGTTACCCTTCTTCCTGGGTCTGGTGTTGGGCCATTATCTCTTCGCCGGAGCCGTTTGGGGCGGCTTGGGTGCGCTCGGCTGGGAGCGAGTCAAGTCATATATCATCCATTTCGCTTGAGCCGGCTAATCCCCACCGTGTAGAGCCGAAAACCCGCTTTAGTCCTTGACTTTTTGGCGATTCTGTGATATAATATATACAGGACGGTTGTTTGAGTGGATGCATCCCTAAAAGTGTCCTTAACGATGCTTCCTACGGCTCAAGAAACCGCGTGGTCACGTTCCCCTATGGGTGTTATCTCGGGCCCTCCGTGTGTAACATCAAAACCAATACGTAAAGCGTAACGAGTAAAAATGTAAGGAGGTTATCAGTGGCGGAAACTTACGGGGCGCAAGAAATTCAGGTTTTGGAGGGATTGGAAGCCGTTCGCCGCCGGCCGGCGATGTACATCGGGGGGATAGATGCCATCGGCCTGCACCACCTGATAGAGGAAGTGGTAGATAACGCCATTGATGAGGCCATGGCGGGGTACTGCAAGAACATCCGGGTCACAATACACGCCGATGGAAGCCTCTCCGTAGAGGACGATGGTCGGGGCATTCCAGTGGACATCCACCCGGAGGAGAGCCGCCCGGCGGTGGAGGTGGTGATGACTAAACTCCACGCCGGCGGCAAGTTTGGGGGCAAGCGCAGCGGCTACCGGGTATCCGGAGGGCTGCATGGGGTTGGGGTTTCGGTGGTGAATGCCCTCTCTGAGTGGCTGGTGGTGGAGGTCAAGCGACAGCGCAAAATATACCGCCAACGCTACGAACGGGGTCAACCGGTGACCGAATTGGAGGTCGTAGGCCGAGTGCGAAGCACGGGGACGAAGGTGACTTTCAAGCCCGACCCGGAGATTTTCCGCACCACGGAGTTCGGTTACGAGCGGCTGGCCCAGCGCTTGCGGGAATTGGCCTACCTCAACGGGGGAGTGAAAATCGTCCTCACCGACGAACGTACCCGAGATGAGGAGACTGGCCAACCGGTGAGCGAAACCTTCTACTATAAAGGGGGTATCACCGAGTTCGTAAAGCACCTCAATAAGACCAAAAATCCGCTCCACAAGCCTATTTACATTGCCGCTGAGCGGGACGGAGTGCAGATTGAGGTGGCCATGCAGTACAATGATGGCTACCTGGAAAACGTTCTCGCCTTCGCCAACAGCATCAACACCCCCGATGGGGGGACCCACCTGAGCGGTTTCAAAACGGCCCTGACCCGGGTGCTCAACACCTACGCCCGGCGACAGAACCTGCTGAAGGAGAAGGACCGCAACTTCTCCGGGGAGGACGTGCGCGAGGGATTGGCCGCGGTCATCAGCGTACTTCTGCCTGACCCCCAGTTCGAGTCCCAAACCAAAGTGAAACTGTGCAATCCCGAGGTAGATGGACTGGTCAATTCGGTGGTGGGGGAGCGGCTGATGGAGTTTTTAGAGGAGAACCCTCGCGTTGCTCGCCTCATAATCAACAAAGCCATCACCGCGGCCCGGGCCCGCGAGGCCGCCCGCCGAGCCGCAGATTTGATTAAGCGCAAGTCGGCCCTGGACATTGGGGGCCTGCCCGGCAAATTGTTCGACTGTTCCAGCCGCAGCCGGGAGGAAACGGAACTGTTCATCGTAGAGGGGGACAGCGCGGCCGGAACGGCCAAGATGGGCCGTAACAGCCGCTTCCAAGCCGTGCTGCCCCTGGGGGGCAAGCCCCTCAACGTGGAAAAGAGCCGCCTGGACAAAATCCTCAACCACGAGCATTTCCGTACCATCATCACCGCTATCGGCACGGGCATCGCCGACCCCTACCACTGGGAGGAAATTCGGGAGCAAATTGCGGAGTTGGCCGAAAGGCCCCGCGAGGAGGAGGTTCCAGCGCCGGAGGAGGACGAGGTAGCGGAAGAGGAACTCGAGGCCGAAGAAGAGGGGAACAGACTGGGGGCTGACAGTTTCAACCTGCGTAAACTTC
>DTZQ01000219.1 GCA_012961305.1 Armatimonadota bacterium
ATTTTCAGACACATTTGAACCCATTGAGCGATGCGTTCGGGGGTGGCAGGTTCACCGTGCCGTTTGCGGAACTGGCTCGCTGAGCCGGCGGTCATCACGATGAACGGGAGGTGGAATCTTCTGCTCCCTCCCTTGACCTGTAAAGCATCTCCAAAACCTGCCTCAAACTGCCCCTGCTTGTCCACCTCCCAAGCCTGGGGCTGGTTCAGGTCGGCGGCCAACTGCAGCCCTTCGACCTGCAAATCGCGCAACAGCCACCGAACGCCGAAGTTGCTGACCCCTTTGCGCTCGAAAAGGCGAAACGCCACTTCCACTTGCCTCTTTCCTGCCACCAGTTCGGTGACATCCACAACCACAGAGCGCCACCCGGCTTCACCACCGGCGACGTCCTGCTCCCAAACTACCTTGCCATCCACCAGCAATTGCTTGAAATGGTATCCCGCCGTCTGGCCCGTAAAGTCGTCCCGTTCACGGAAGCGGATGGTATATCGGTCGGCGGGGAGCACTCTTGCCGTCTGGGTCACCTTTACAAACTCGCCGGCCTGCGACGGCGTGTACCGGGGATAACTGAGGCGCCCTGGCACTTTAGTGTAGACGTCGTTCAGGAGCGCCCACGCCCCTTCAATCTCCTCCTCGTCTTGAGGATAGGCAACGACTACACCATCAATGACGCGGCGATATGCGTCAATGAAATGGAGAGTGATTTGGCGGAAATACATCAGCGGCAGGAAAGCAAGTCGAGGATTGATGCGCTTCGCTTCCCGCTGCATTTCGCCCACGTATTGCGGGGTGAAGAACTGCCGATTTCCGTAAAAGTCATCAATGACCCAGGCAGTGAGGTTTGAATGCTTCAGCGAGAGTTGGGCAATCTCCTTAGCCCACCGCCGGTAGTCCAGCCGAAACGGTTCTGAGTATCTCTCCGTGTGAGGCGGGCTTTCCGAAGGCGGCACCAGATAAACCCAGACGTTAATCCCCGCTTTCGCTGCCTCGGGAAGGAAGCGCTTCAGGTCCTCCCAATCCGTGGCCGCGTGCCAGATGAGCCAAAAGTAGGTGTTGACTCCCAACTGTTTCAGCCTTGTCACCATCCCGTCAAGGTCCACACGGCCATTGGGAAGGCGAAGTTCCGCATCGTAGTCGGCAAGCACGCCGTGAAGGGCGTCAGTGCCCCTGGACGCTGGCTGACCTGAGTCTTTCACCACAGGTTCAGCGGCAAAGACAGACAGGGAAACTGGGCCTAACAACCTCAGTCCCAATGGAATCGCAATGTATATCAATGGTTTCATAGGTCCTTCCTCCCGTAATTGATTTGTGCCTGGTGCCGTATCAGCACCCAGTCATTATCTACACCTTAAGTACTTGTTCTCACTTCACATCGCACATCCATTTGATTCCCTGCACTACCAACTTTTGGAACGCAGGATTGTCGTAGGCTGCTTCGTTATGCCCCAGCGCGTTGTAGAGCACTCGCCCTCGGCCATAACTCTTCGTGTAAACCAGGGGCTGCACTTCATTCTCCCACAGAGCAGTCGCCAAGATATGGGCCCCTGCTGGCTGCCTGTCCAAGACGTATAACTCGTCGCAGATTGGGAAATCGTCTATCTCGCTGGTGATGGGATGCTCCCGGTCTTCAATTTTCACCCGGAATTCATGGTAGGGACTATGATGGACAAATCTGGCGCCGATTAGGTTGATGTACCTTGTCCGCTCTTCCTCAACAACGGTAGCCGAGTGAATGCCGAACAAACCTTTCCCCCTTTCGACGAAATTGACCAGCGCCTGCTCCTGCTCATCGGTCAGTTCCCTCATGGTAGTGCAGAGAAGGCAAACCTCATAGGTGTCCAGTTTGCCGCTGGTCAGTATCCCCCGGTCGTGACTCACTTCCGCCTCCACCCCCTCCAGTTCCCCGGCCCAATCTACAATCCTTGCCCCCAATTCCTCTAACGGATGCCATTGGTCATTCTTGCTCAAAATCAAAACCCTCGCTGACATGCTAAATCCTCCTCGTATAATATGTTTAGATGTTTAGTGTGGGGGCGCCAGCCCGCCGCCCACTTGACAACTTGAGGAATCCCTGGCATCCTGGAGAC
>DTZQ01000220.1 GCA_012961305.1 Armatimonadota bacterium
GTTTTCCCCTGCCCGTAGGTGCACAGGAGCCTGGGCCGCGTAGTGGGTCTGCTCTTCTAAGACCAGTTCGCCGTTTACCCACAGCCGCTTGGGACCCGTCGCCCCCACCCGCACCACAGCCTCCAGGTCCCGGGGACAAACTATCCTCGTAACTGCCCAGCGCCGCGTGCCCGCTGGCTGGGTGCCCAGGTCTAAGAACTCCTCCGGCACGTGCCCCTTGGGTCCGAGGGTGCGCCGGTGGATGGGGTCCTTTTCCAGGCCGTATTTAAGGGAGAAAACGGCGCAGGGCCAGCGTTGGGCGAGGTGGAAAGGTGGAGGGGAGGTGAGGTCGGAGACGGTGTCGGGAGGGCTGAGGCGCCAGTAGGGGCCGAAAGTGGCCACTGCCCGCTCCCAGGTGGAAACATCGCCCTCGGGCCGTTGCCAGCCCAGAGCCAGGCCGTCTTCCCCCTCGGTTTCCTGGCGGTATCGGAACACCCGGCACTCCACCGGCACAAATCCCTCCGAAGGGGGCCAGATGAAGTCCCCCCAGCGGTTGTCCAGAGTCGGCTGGAGGCTCACTCGCCACTGGCCGGTAAGGAGAAGCGGGGCAAGCGGGGAGGGAGGCCGATGACTCCGGAGTTGGAGACGGAGGGCCGGTCGCCGGAGGAGGGATACTCGTTCCTTCCCTGGAGAGAAAACGACGAAACAGGCGGGAGATTCGGTGAAGTCGAGGGCTACTGTGGTGGTCGCTTTCCCCTGCCGGAGGATGGGCAAAGGTTTCCGCTGGCCGGTCAGGGCGCTCCAGCGTTCCGGCCGGCCCTTTACTCGAAAGGTCACCTCTGTCCGCTGACCTGGCTGGCCGACGACCAAATACACCTCCCGCCCGGTGAGGCGGCGGTGTAACGCCTGCACCGGGCCGGTTACCTCCGCCGGCAGGTGCTCTGTGAGCCAGGCGACCAGCGGTTCCACCTCCGGCGCAAACACTCCCCGGCCCTCTCCAACGCTGTGCTCTTGGAGGGTGGGAGGCAGGTGGGTAGCAGAGAGGCCGAATATTTCCCTGACCAACTCCTGCACCCGCAGGTCTCCCTCGCCCAACTCCATCGAGCCCGTCGGCAACGTGCCCAGGGCCAGCACCCACCCGCCCCGGTGGGCGAAGGCGGCCAACTGCTCTAAGGTTCGCCTCTGCACGGTGGTCACGCGGGGCAAGATAACCACCCGATAGGCCTCTCCGCTCACTCGGAGCCGAGCGGAGGTGACTTCCGCCCGCTGTACCGAAGCCTCATCTATGAGGTCATAGTCTCGCCCCGTCGCCTCCCAGGCCCGCAGCAGGGCCCAGTAGGAATCGCGAATGGCCTGGGCCTGGGGGGTGGGCGGGGCACCCAAACGGGTGTGGGCGTGAATGCTGGTCGAAGGATAGAGCACGGCCACGTGGCACACGTGTACCCCCTGGCTCAGCAGGTAACTCAGCCGCGCTACGTAATCCGCAAAGAGGGGGTAGTGGGCCCAGTAGGGCTGGCGGAAGGAAGTACAGGGGGGAGCCCACTCCCACCACCCGCCGCGGGTGGTGTAGTACCAGGCGTGGGGGTTGTACAGGTTGGAACCCTGCAGATACCAGCGGTGGATGAGGTTGGCCAATTCCTCGAGGGTCTGACCCCAGCCGGAGTTGTAGAACCCTTCCAGCCACACCCGCGGGCGGGAATAGAGATGGGCCAGCGAAGAATGGGGCTTCGCATGGCCATGCTGGTCGTTGCCCGGCGCACCGTACCAGCGCATCGTGCGCAGGTAGTCGTGGTAGAGGGCCTGGCCGCGCAAGGGGTCGGCATTGCGGCAGATTTGGTCAATTCCGCAAATCATCCCATGCCGCTCATGCCACTGGAACAGCGGGCGGAAAAAGGACTCCTCAGCCAACGCTGCCAACACGTCGAAATAGTCAGCACGAACCTTCGTGGTCCGGGGCCCCAAGTCGGCGAACAGGTGGGGCAGCAGCGGTAGCAGGTCGTAGCCCTTCCGCCGCTGGAACTCTTCGGGGAACCGCGCCGTCCAGCGGTTGAAGCCGGGCAGTTCGTCCTGGAAGGTGCCGGGGATGGTCGTGCCTAAATGTTCGGGGAACCGCCGTTCGAACTCGCCGTGAACCAGGTTGAGGAGCCGGGCCACGCTGGCCGGGTTCAAATAGTCGAAGCCACTCGGCTGGGCATAGAACAACATCACCCGCCAGCGGCCAGCGGGCAGGGGACCCGGAAGGCGAGGCAGGGTAAAAGGGCGGTTTTCCATTTCCTCCTGGCCCGGCCCGACTTTTAGCCGGGGGAAAGCAACGGTAGCCAGGACGGTGGCCTCGGGTGGGAGGGGGAATTCCACCGTAGTCGGGCCGGTCAAGTCCCGGGTGAGGCAGCGCAGCACTTGGCCCCGACATTCGGGATACTGGCTGGCCAAGCGGCTCTGCAGGCCGGCGCCGGAGAAGCCAAACTGGTCGTAGAACCAGACGTGCAGGCCCAATTCCCGGGCTTTGGACAGCACTTGGGCCCAAACGGCCCACCATTCCTCGGAAAGGAACGGAGGGTCATCGGGGTCAGAGCCGTACAGGGGGCCGGAGGGAGCGAGGTTGAGCACCACCGTGTTGTACACGTGCCCCCGCACCATCTGCTCCATCTGCCAGGCCAATCGAGCGAAGTCCAGTTTCTCCCCGCTCCACCACCAGATGGGCACGGGGCTGTACGCCTTGGGCGGCTGGGCAAACTGGGCCTGCACCGTTTCCCACTTGGGTTCCGCCGAGAACACCAGCAGCGTTAAGCCTAAGAGTAAATTCGCAACCAAATGACTCTCTCCTTTAAGTATTAGCGAGTACCTCAACCCCGCTTTTTTGTCAAGCCTGCGCCCAAACCTCAACGCTCAGGTTAGGTCAGGGCCTTCCGCATCCGTGGGAGAGGGAGGATGAGCGCGGAGCCAATCGCCCAGGGTTTGGAAATCGGTCCGCAAGGGGTCTCGGAACCGTTCAAAGCGCAGGGCAGCCGCCGGGTGGTAGGTGGAGAAATAGTACCGTCCCTCTCGCTCAAGGAACTGGCCTCGGCAGTCTCCCAGTTTGTCCAGGCCCAGTACGGCCTGCACGGCTGGCAGACCCAGGAGGACCACGACTTGGGGATTGACCAGTTCCAATTGCTGCTGCCAGTAGGCGCGGCAGGCAGTCAGTTCATCCCGACGCGGGTTGCGGTTGTTCGGCGGACGGCACTTGACCACGTTGCTGATGAACACCTCCTCGCGGGAGA
>DTZQ01000221.1 GCA_012961305.1 Armatimonadota bacterium
GATGAGTCTGGTGGGGCCCCGGCCTCTGCCGGAGGAGCAGGTGGACTTGGAGGACCCTTTGCAGCGTGAACGCTTAGAGGCTGTCCCCGGCCTGACGGGGTTGTGGCAGACAAATGGGCGAAGTTACCTTAATCAGGAGGAGTGGCTGAGGGCGGATTTGGCCTATGTGCGTCATCGGAGTCTGCGGCTGGACCTGAAAATCCTCCTGCAAACCTTTCCAGCCGTCCTCTCCGGTAAAGGGGCCTGCTGAACCATGCAATTTCCCTACGACCTGACACCGTTAACTTCCTCGCTGGAGGGAGAGGTACGCCTGGCCGAACCCCTCTCTCGCCATACTACCTTTAAAGTTGGTGGTCCCGCGGAGGTGTTTGTCCAACCCGTAAGTTTGCGGGATGTGCAGTACGCCCTCGCCTGGGCCCAGGAACACCGCTTACCCTGGCACGTGCTGGGCCGGGGCAGCAATGTGCTCATTCGCGAGGGGGGGGTGCCGGGAGTGGTGCTGCGAATTGGCCCTTCGCTGGGGAGGATGCAGTTTAGCCCCTTCGGGGTAACCGTGCAGGCAGGGGCTTCCTTTACAGCGTTGGGCCGGCGGGCGGTGCAGCGGGGTTTGGCCGGCTTGGAATTTGCCGCCGGCGTGCCCGGCACGGTGGGAGGAGCGATATGTCTGAATGCGGGGTGTTTCGGGCAGGAAATTGGGGAGGTGGTGGACACCGTAACGGTGCTGGAACCCAACGGCGAAATTCGCCGCCTGAATCGAGCGGAAATGAGGTTCGCCTATCGGCATAGCCTCCTGCGGGAGCGCAACGGTATTGTGCTGAAGGCTGAACTTTCCCTCCAACCCGCCGACCCTCAAGCCTTGGCCCGCCGCTGGGGGGAAATCCTGACCCTCAAACGGGCCCGCCAGCCTTTAGACGCCGCCAGCGCCGGGTGCGTTTTCAAAAATCCTCCGGGAGACCTCGCCGGTCGCCTGATTGAAGCGGCGGGTTGTAAGGGCCTTCGTTGGGGAGGAGCCCAGGTCTCGGAAATACATGCCAATTTCATCCTCAACTTAGGCGGGGCCTCAGCCGCAGACATCGAAGCACTCATCGAAATCGTGCGGGAGCGAGTATACCACCGCTGCGACGTACTGTTAGAACTGGAAATTGAAATCTGGGGTGAAAAGGCAGGAATAGGGGCATGAACGTTCCGATGCTAAACTTGCCCGCGCAACATGCTCCCTTCCAAGCGGAATTGGAAGCGGCGGTGCAGGCGGTGTTGCGCGGGGGACAGTTCATTTTGGGAAAGGAAGTGGCGGCGGCGGAGGAGGAAATCGCTGCCTACTGCGGAGCGCGTTATGGAATAGGAGTCGCCTCGGGCACAGACGCCCTCGTGCTTTCCCTGCGCGCGTTGGGCATCGGGCGAGGAGACGAGGTCATCACTTCCACCTTCACCTACGTAGCCACGGCGCAGGCCATCACCAGCGCCGGCGCGAAGCCGGTTTTTGTGGACATTGACCCCCTTACCTACAACCTCGACCCCGCGCAGGTAGAAGCCGCCATTACCCCACGCACGGCGGCCTTTATTCCCGTCCATCTGTTTGGACAGTGTGCCGACATGGAACCCCTGCTGGCCCTTGCCCAAACTCATGGCCTCGCGGTCATCGAAGATGCAGCCCAGGCCATTGGGGCCCGCTACCGGGGACGCGGCGCAGGCACCATGGGCCAAACCGGCTGCCTGAGTTTCTACCCCACGAAAAACTTGGGTGGGGCCGGCGATGGAGGGATGATTCTGACCAATGACCCGGCTTTGGCAGAGAAACTGCGTCTGCTGCGCCTCCACGGGCGGACTGGGGACTATTACTACGAATTAGACGGCCACAACAGCCGTTTGGACGAAATCCAAGCGGCCATCTTGCGGGTGAAACTGAAGCGATTGGCCACCTGGACGGCCCAGCGCCAGCGCCACGCTGCCCTGTACGATGAACTGTTGGCGGATTTGCCAGAGGTGCATACGCCCCCAGTTGCCCCCGGCAACGAGCACGTGTACCACCTGTATTCCATCCGGGCCGAGGGACGAGATGTCCTGCGGGAGTGGCTGCGGGAGCGAGGCATTGCCACCGCGGTGTACTACCCGCTGCCGCTGCACCTTCAACCCATTTACGAATCCCTGGGTCAGCCTCCGGGCAGCCTGCCGGTGGCTGAGGCTGTCTGTCGGGACATCGTTTCCCTCCCCGTGGCCCCAGAACTGGGGGAGGAAAGCATCCGCACCGTTGCCGCCGCCGTGCGGGAGTTTTATCATAGGCCATAGGCTATAAGCCGCCTGACTGCTGAAGGCTTATTGGGGGGCCAGGAAGGAGCGAACAAAGCATGGACTATGACATCAAGGATACTTCCTTAGCCCCGCAGGGGCTTTTGCGCATTGAATGGGCGGAGAGAGAAATGCCCGTACTGCGGGCCATTCGCGAACGGTTCGCGCAGGAGAGGCCGCTGGCCGGGCAACGGCTGGGAGCCTGCCTGCACGTCACTACGGAAACGGCCAATTTAGTGCACACGCTGCAAGCGGGCGGAGCGGAGGTGTATTTGTGTGCTTCTAATCCCCTTAGCACGCAGGACGACGTGGCCGCCGCCTTGGTGACCGAGTTGGGCGTGCCCGTATTTGCCATCTGTGGGGAGGACAACGAAACCTACTATCGCCACATTAACGCCGTCCTGGATGCTCAGCCCACGCTAACCATGGACGACGGGGCAGACCTCGTAACCACCCTGCACCAGAAGCGCACGGAACTGCTGGGCAACCTCTTAGGAGGTACGGAGGAAACCACGACCGGCGTAATTCGTCTGCGGGCCATGGCTCAAAAGGGGGTGCTGAAATATCCCATTATCGCCGTCAACGATGCCAATACCAAATACCTCTTCGACAACCGCTACGGAACTGGCCAGAGTACGCTGGACGGTATCATCCGGGCGACCAACCTCCTGCTGGCGGGACGGACGTTGGTAGTGGCTGGCTACGGCTGGTGCGGGCGGGGAGTGGCCCTTCGGGCGCGGGGCTTGGGAGCGCACGTCATTGTGACCGAAGTTAATCCCCTCCGGGCCTTGGAGGCCGTTATGGACGGCTTCCGCGTCCTCCCCATGCGAAAGGCAGCGGAAGAAGGGGACATTTTCGTCACCCTCACCGGCGACAAGAACGTCCTGCGCAGCGAGCACTTCGAGGTGATGAAAGACGGGGCGATTTTGGCCAATTCCGGCCACTTCAATGTGGAAATTGACCTGCCGGCCCTGGAAGAAGGGGCCGTCAACCGCCGCCGCCTTCGCCCCCATGTGGAAGAGTTCACCCTGCGGGACGGACGCCGTCTCTACCTGCTGGGCGAGGGCCGCCTCATCAACTTAGCCGCCGCCGAGGGCCATCCGGCGAGTGTAATGGACATGTCCTTCGCCAACCAGGCCCTCTGCGCCGAGTATTTGGCCCGCGAAGCAGGCCAGTTGGCGGTCACGGTGCACAGCGTGCCCCAGGAGATTGACGAGGAAATCGCCCGCTTGAAGTTGGCCTCCCTGGGAGTGGAGATTGATACTCTCACCCCAGAGCAGGAGCAGTACCTGGCCTCCTGGCAGGAGGGGACGTAGATAGGGTCACTACAAAGCCTGGGGTTGGCCGGTTTTGATGGCCTCGATGGCCTTGACTCCCAGGGCTGTCGCCCGGGTCCCCTCCTTCGCTTGGGCCGCCACCACCGGGTCAACGTCCCTACCCACCCAGGCGAGAAGGGCCCGCATCATGTCCACATATCCATGCGCGCCCCATCGGTCCCGCCGCTCCGGCGGCAGGTCGGCTACGGTGTAGGTCTCGAGGTCGGTTCCCCAGAACCGCAGCGCCGGCTCGGAGTAGTAGCCGTACATAGTGCCCGTTTTCGTCCCGTCGAACAGTTCGTAGAAGGCTTTCCCCGTGAAGGGATTGGCCCCGAAGTCACCGATAATTACGCTCGCGACCGAGCCGTTGGCAAACCGAATGGTGGCCACCACGCTGTCAGTGATGGGCAGTTGGGGATGGGTGAAGTTCCCTCCCTCCGCGTAGATGGTCACCGGCTCAGAATCGTTGAACCAGCAGACCAAATCGAAGGCGTGACAGCCCTGGGAGAGGACGTTCCCACCCCCCTCCACCGGGTCGTTGGCCCAAATTTCATCGCCCCAGCGGGGGTCAACCAGTTGACCCACCGTTACCAGAGGCCGAGGAATCACTTCCTTCAGTTTCTGGGAGAAGGGTGAGAAGCGCGCCTGGAAGCCGACCATCAGTTTCACCCCGGCCCCCTCTACCGCCCGCTCGACCTCTTGACAGTCCTCGATGCTCAGGGTGAGGGGCTTCTCTACGAAGACGTGTTTGCCCGCTTGGGCCGCCTGGATGCACAGCGGTCGGTGCGAGTCGTGATGGGTGCAGATGAGGACGACATCTATGCCTTCGTCTTCCAGGAGGCGAGCCACATCGGTTGTGGCGTATTCGCCGTCCACCTCGGCCCGCAGTCGCTGGGCGGCCTCCTCCCTCAGGTCGGCGAAGCCCCGCAGGTAGGCCTCCGGCAGGTGAGCCAAGATGCGCGCATGGGTCCGGGCCATGTGGCCACAGCCAATAATGCCAATACCCACTTTTTCCTGCATTGGTCCACTTCAGCCTGCGGCCTCTTTCTCGGCTGCCCGGGCCAGCGCGGCCCCTAAGGCTTTCAACTCCGCCTCGGCCGCGGCGTCCGGTCGGCCCTGTACCAGCACCGGCTCCGCCACTTTGGCGAACCGGAAAGTCTGGCAGAGGTTTTCGATGCTCTCAATGGCCCGGCCGCCTCCCCCATGGGTCAGGAAAGCCACATACGGCTTGCCGGTGACCTGTCCCTGCGTGGGATAGTAGGTGCGGTCGAAGAAGTCCTTCAACCCACCGGCCATGTAACTAAAGGCATCCAGCGAGCCCACGGCTATGCCGTCACATTGCAACAGGTCCTCTTCCGTGGCCTCTAAAGCCTTCTTGAGGACCACCTCGGTCCCCGAAACACTGGCCGCCCCTGCCGCTACGGCCTTTGCTGCCACCTCGGTGTTGCCCCCTAACGAGTGGTAAACGACGAGAATTTTGGCCATTTTTAGCCTCCTTTCCGAGGTTAATAACTCGCCACCGCTTTCGGGAATCCTTGTATCGGTTCGCCCTCAGGAGTCCAAATGCGCTCCTGAGGCAGGTGGAGTTGCTCTACAACTTCCCAGACCGTCCGAATCGTGGCCAACTGCGAGATGTCATGCGCGTCAGAACCTAAAGAGAAAGTCGCTCCCTCCGCGGCCAGAATGGCCAGGAAGTCCACGTAACTGCGCACGTAGTCCTCGCCGAAGACGCTACTTTGCAAATTCGCGCAGGCGTTAATCTCAATGGCCGTACCCGTCTCTCTGGCCACCTGTCCCAACTCCCGCACGTAGGCTTCGGGAACGACTTGCAGGGACTCAAACGGAGGGAACCCCTTCTCCTTGAACTCGCGTTTGCTAAACCAGTAGGGGTGCACCAACACCTGCACCAGGGGGTCTTCGCAGGTGCGCAGGTGATGCCGGTGCTGAATGTCAATCAGTTTCCGCAGGTCGTACTCCTTCAGATAGGTGCTGTGTATGCCTCCAATGGCAAACTGGAAGCCGTATTGCTCCTTAATCTCCTCGTTGAAAGGGAACCCCTCATCGCAACCGGTGAAGTTCAACTCCACCCCGAAATAGACCTCCACTTGGGTCTCCAACTCCCGCAAATCCCGGAGGATGGGCCTGTGGCGCGGCAACTGCTCTAAGTCGTTGAGGTGGTCGGTAATCGCCAGGCGCGTGACGCCCAACCGCTCGCATTCCGCGACAATGGCCCCAACCTCCATCGTCTCATTCGCACAGCCCAGATACTTGGTGTGCAGGTGGAAATCGTATCGGGGACAAGGCAAGTTCATCGCCTCCTGCGCCATTTTGAGATACCTCCCAATTCGTTTGCCCTATCTTAGCACGACTTGGGACATCCGTCAAGAGAACACCAAGCCTCAAAGGTTGACCGCTCGGACGAAATGTGTTAAAATAAAGAGGATTGCTGCTACCAACGGCAATCCTGGGGCAAAACGGTGGACTATTAGGAGGGCGGAACCATGAACCGATTGGGTAAGTACTGGCTGATACTCAGCACCACGGTAACTGCAAGTGCAGTTTTAACCCCCCTGGCCCGGGCGGACTATTGGCAACTGGGCGCGGGCATTTACGGAGAGCCGACCGCGGGCACCGAACTGGACTGCGCCCGTTGGGACTGGATGCTGGTCTGCTTCGGCAGCGTAGCCGCCGACTTGAACACCATCCAGAGGCTCAACCGTTACTTGGAAATCAACCCCCGCCAGAAGTACTTGGTCCGCCTCTGGCCCATCAATCACCTGGGACATCCCGACCTTTACCGCCAAACTGCTACTTTCCTCTGCTACCTCTACCAACCCGGCGTACAGGAAGCCCTGGAGAGGGAATTACGCCGTCAAATAAGGCTGGTCTTGGACAACCTTGCCCGGCCGGAGAATGTACTGGGTTTCACCTTCTTGGAGGAGTTGCCCGGTTGGTGGGGGGCAGGAGACCAAATCAGTCGGGCCCCAAACCCGCAGGAATTGCCGGTGGAATTGAAGAACCATCAGACAGCCATTGAGAAGGAACGAGGCCAGCCCCTGGTCTGGAACGAGGAGACCCGCCGGTGGGTAGGTCAGAAGTACGTGGAGAGCCTGGCCCGCATTCATCGGCTCATCAAAGGGGAAGCACCCGACAAACTGGTGTTCTACTGGCAACATACTAACTACCTCACTTTGGACGAAGTGCCGCCCGATACTCCTCTCTCCACCCGGGGACTCTACCCCTACCATTACGCCGACATCATCCGGCCTGGCTTGTGTGACGGTTTTATGGCCTACCCGAACAACGCTGAGGTGTGGGAGAAGAAGTACCTGCGCTTCGTGCGTCAGCAAGGCTGGCTCTTCTTCAGCCAACTTTCGCACCCCGGCTTCATGCGCTTACAGCCCTGGGAGGATGCGCTCGAGATGGTCAAGACCAAACTGCCCCAGAACTTAGGCTATTTCCTCTATTGTCAGGGCGACTGCAATCGGGGCCAGTGGAATGACGACCCCTCAGTCCCGCCGGAGGAGAACCTCCGGGGCCTTTCCATCCCCGCTCACCTTCGGCGCATTGCCGCTCAGGAGGGGGTGGGGATGGACGTGGTCAATCGGTACTTCCACTTAGGAGTACAGATGGATGTGCCCCTGGCTCAGGCCCGGCCGGGGGAGGTCATCCACGTAGTGGCTTTGGTGCAGAACCGCAAGGAGGCCAGTTACTACCTCGACCCGCAGCAGGCGGTAGCCACAGACGTCCAGGCCACGCTGTCCCTTCCCCCCGGCTTTCGGCTCGAGGGTCGTTTTTCCGGCCCTGCCCGCCAACCCCTGGGCGATTTGCCTCCCCAGGCGCGAAGGGCGGCTGAATGGTGGGTCACCGTCACCGAGCCACCCCAATTGGGCCCAGATAAGGCCATCGAAGTCGTGGTCACCTCAAAGAACACCCCCCCCGGCCGCGCGGTGGTGAGGGAGGAGGTGGCCACTCCCGGCTTCGCCGTGCACGAAGTTCGCGGCTCCGGGGAGCAGTGGATTGAGCCCGGCTACCGCCTGCCTAAGCCGATGCGGCCGGTTATCATCATGGAGGGGCGCGCCGGTCCCGTTAAGAACCCCTCCCTGTCTGACGGATACCACACCCTGACCTACAGGGGCGAACTGAGTGCCGGCTTGCGCCTGGTGATTACGCCTGATGGCCGGGGGCGACTGTACGC
The DNA here is from genome assembly GCA_012961305.1 of Armatimonadota bacterium. GTDB lineage: Bacteria > Armatimonadota > UBA10988 > UBA10988 > DTZQ01 > DTZQ01. The sequence continues at coordinate 7,801 of DTZQ01000221.1, forward strand.
AGTCAACTTGGTGGACGAACCAACGAAGGGCCTCACCGACCCTGGCGACCCCACTGGGTTCAGGGCCTTCGCCGCCGGTTACGGCGTCGCGGGCCAATACTTAGGCAAGTACCTGAAGGGCGGGACTAAGTATCGGGTGAGCATCTCGGGCAAAGCAGAGGGCGGCGCAAACAGCCTTGTCTGGCTGCGCTGTCGGCAGGCCGATGGAAAACTATGGGAGCGAGGTCTGCTGGGGAATGCCTTCGGCGAGGAATGGAAAGACGGGGTGAGTGCAGAGATTGAAATTCCCTTAGGTGTGACGCTGCTGGAGCGGTTTTACCTCTACCGCTACCACCAGCAGGGCCGCATCTGGTACGGCCCAGTATCCATCATGCGGGCTGACATCCCGCCAGAAGGCTGTGACGTGAGTGAGTTCCTCCGAGGCCTCCACCCAGTCATTCAGCCGGGCACCTTCACCACCATCACCTACCACGACGAGGACCCGCCCGCAGCAAGTCCCAAGGTACGGGTACAGTTGAGTGCGGACAATTAGTCCCCTGGCCGCACCCAACCGAGATAAGCGCGGGCTCCAAACCTGCGCGTACATTTGCTGAGGTGGAATTTGACAAGGGGGGTGCGAAGTGCTATAATTGAGGAAAATTGGCGGACAAAACTACTCAGGTGGCCCTCATCCCCGGCCCTCTCCCAACCTTCCCCGCACACGGGGAGGGCAAGGGTGGGGGCAAGGAACGAGAAGGCCCTTTTGGAGTCAGGGGCTTTAACCCCGTTGAGACGGCGCTATTCTAAAAGGACTGAGGACTGAGCCGTGAGTACTGAGTCCTCCGCCTTCAGTACTGGTGAAGGAGGGGTTCAGGGGGGATGAGGGCTGAGTAATTACTTGCGGACAAGGAAAGGAGGCGAAGATGAGCGAGAAATTAGCCCTTGAAGGGGGCACACCGGTCAACGCGGAACCCTTCCCGGCTTGGCCGCAGTTTGCGCCGGAGACCATTGAGGCGGCGGTGGAGCCTCTGCGCACCGGCAAGGTGAACTACTGGACGGGCGAGTTGGGGATGCAATTTGAGCAGAAGTTTGCTGAGTGGTGTGGGGCGAAGTTCGGCATTTCTACCACCAGCGGCACCAGCGCCCTCCATGTGGGCCTGGCGGGCCTGGAAATCGGGCCGGGCGATGAAGTCATCGTCCCCTCCTACACTTTCATCGCTTCTTCCTTCGCCGTCTGCCAGGCAGGGGCAATTCCCGTCTTCGCCGATGTGGAGCGGGAGACGCATACCCTCAGCCCGGAGTCGGTGGAGGCAATGATTAGCGATCGCACCCGGGCCATCATGCCCGTGCACCTCTACGGCATCGTTTGCAATATGGGCCCGTTGGAGGAGATTGCCCGCAAGTACAACCTGTACATCATCGAAGACGGGGCGCAAGCCCATGGAGGGACATACAGAGGGAAGAAAGTGGGAACCATCGGCGACGTCGGCTGTTTCAGTTTCTGCCAGAGCAAGATTATCACCACGGGGGGCGAAGGTGGGGCGGTAGTGACCGACGATGAGGAGGTGGCCTGGCGCTGCCGCTCCTTCCGGGACCATGGCTACGATGTCTCCGAACGGTTGCGCCTTCTGGAGTTGGAGGCCCGGCTTCCTTACATTCACAACATGGTCGGCTACAACTATCGGATGACGGAGGTGCAGTCGGCCGTTGGCCTCAAGGAGTTGGAGAGGATAGACACCTACCACCTGAAGAACCGTCGGCGCAATGGGGAATTGCTTACCCAACTGCTCAAGGATTGCCAGGAAATCCTCTACCTCCCCCTGGACACAGAGGAACGACGCAATGCCTATTGGATGTATCCCATCGTTCTGGACCTGGATAAGTTAACCATTGACGATGCACGCCAGTTCGTTAAGGCTTTGGAGGCCGAGGGCATCCCCTGTGGGCCGGTGATGTGGCCCCAGTGTTACAAAGAACGCGCCTACCGCGAGCAGCGGGGCTTTGGCCGGCTCAACTATCCCTTCGGCGACCCTAACGCCAGAGCGGCGGCCCTAAACTTCGAAAAGTACTGCTGCGAAAATGCAGCCTGGCTGGAAACCCGAACCTTCTTCGTTCCCACGCACCCGGTATACGAGGAGAAACACTGTCACCTTATGGCTGAGGCGATTAAGAAGGTCATCCGCGCCTATGCGCGGTGAGGAGTCAGAGGAGGTGAGCAAGATGTCAGTTGGTTGGGGAGTCATCGGCGCCGGCGGCATCGCCGACCGGCGGACGATTCCGGAGGGCATTTTGCCAGCGCGCAATGCCCATTTGGTCGCGGTAATGGGAAGGAACGAGCCGCGAGTCCGCGAGGTGGCGGAGAAATACGGCGGAGTGGCCTGGTACACGAAGGAGGAAGACCTGTTGGCCAATGGGGAAGTGCAGGCTGTTTACGTGGCCACGCCGAATCACTTGCACTGCGAGCAGACGGTGCGGGCCTTGCGCGCGGGCAAGCACGTGCTCTGTGAGAAGCCGATGGCAATGAACTTAGCGGAGGGCGAAAAGATGATAGAGGTGGCGCAGGAGCACAACCTCAAACTGGCCATCGGCTACATGATGCGCTTTCATGCCTGGCATCAGGAGTTGAAACGACTGGTGGA
>DTZQ01000222.1 GCA_012961305.1 Armatimonadota bacterium
AGCACCCCTGCCTACCGGATAAGTGCAACACTGGCTTCAGTACCCTTGACCAAGGCTATTATAGCACATCTCATTCCAAGAGTCAAGATTTGAAGCCGACTTAAAGCCTCGGGAGGTATTCTGAAATCGCGTTCCTTCCCTATCTTGACGGGAAAACTGGGGGGAAGTAAAATGGAGATAGCGCAGGGGCAAATCAATTGGATAACGGGAGTGGGATTATGGCCGTGGGGAACAAAGGACAGCGGTTACCCTCGGAAACCCGGTGGTTTACCGACGAGCGTACGGGAGCCATAGTACGAGAGGCGACCAATTTCCCCGCTGTGCACCACCACCCTTATTTTACCAACTGCGCCTGGACGCCGACCGGGAGGCATCTCATTTTCATCTCCTACCGCTTTGGAGCGCCGAACCTGTTCGCAGTAGAGGTGGAAAGCGGGGAAATCGTGCAGTTGACTGACCGGCCAGACCTGAACCCCTTTTCCGCGGTGCCTCTGGCCGACGGCATGAGGGTGGCCTTCACCGCCGGGGAAAGCGTCTGGGCCGTTCCTCTGGACGGGGGAGAAGAGGAAGTGCTGGCCCATTTTCCGGGGAGCCGGGTGGGCAATTTACACCTCAGCAGCGACGGGGCCTGGGTGGTCACCAACGTACGGCGGGAGGGAGGCAACGCCCTCACGGCGGTGCTCACCGACGGCGGAGGGACGCACACCATTTTGCAGACGGAGCGCGAAGTGGGACACGTTCAGTTTGCCCCCAATCCAGAGCACGAGGTGCTCTACTCCAGCGAGGTGCACCAGCGGATTTGGCTGGTGGCCTTCGACGGCACGGGCAACCGCTGGCTGTACAAGCAGAGGGAGGGGGAATGGATTACCCACGAATCCTGGCTGAACGCGGAGGAAGTGATGTTCGTCCACTGGCCGAAGGCCCTGCGGGCCATTCATCGGGACGGCACCGGCTTGCGAACCATTGGGGAGTTCTCCTGCTGGCATCCAAGTGCCCGGCGAGATGGTTCCCTCATCGTTTGTGATACCCATCGCCCCGACTGCGGCCTGCAGTTGGTGGACCCGGACACCGGCGAGCGACAGACCCTTTGTTACCCGCAAAGTTCCAATTTGGGCTCCCAATGGGCCTTCACTCGCCCAGCCGAAGGGCCAGACCGCCCTTTCACTCAACCTTCCACCGCTGCGGAGGCGCGAAGGGAAACCATCTATGGGCCCCAATGGACCCATCCCCATCCCTCTTTCAGCCCCGATGGACAGCGGGTGGTGTTCACCTCCGACCGCACCGGCTGGAGCCAAGTGTACGTGGTAGAACTGCCCTGATAATAAGGAAACAGAACGCGAGAATGGAATTAGGTCCCTCGCAGAGGATTAGGGCCATTGGGAAACGAGCCTAATTGCCCAATTGTCCCCTGTTGCCACTTCGACACAACCCCAAGGGGCCGTGCCCCAAACCTGCATCCACAGGCTACGGCGCTTGCGTCATCAGCACCTCGGTCACCCCCCGGTGCAGGTCGCTGGGGTCCGTCAGGATGAGGTAAGCCTCCACCGGCTCCTCGTGGCGCTCCAGGCGCACGTTCACCTCGTTCCAGCCCTGACGCAAAACGGCTTGAACGTAGTGGGTGGCCGGACCTTGCTGTCCTGGGCGGACGAGAAGATTGGGTTGATGGGCATTGAGCAATTCTATGCCGTTGAGCCAAAGTTGAAAGGCGGCATTGCAGGGGAAACCCAGCGTGACTCTGCGCCCCTGTGGGGCCCGAAGCCATAGGCGAGCCTCCACCACACCAGGCTGGCCCCCGAACCAACGTTCCAGGGGCAATTGACTGCCGACTACCCACTCCGTTTGCCACTCATCTCCCTTTCGGAGTAGCCACCGGCGCTCACCAATCAGACTCACCGGCACGGCAACTTCGGCCGGGCGCTCCCGAACCTGCAACCGTACCCACAGCGTCTGCGTCTGCAGCAGCCGCGCCGGGGCCTGGAGGTAAGCGGTAACGCCGACTTCCGTTCGCGGCGGCAAGGTCACCGAGGACCGTATCGGTTGCACCTGCCAATCGGTTGGGCTGTTCCAGACCAAGTCAACGCTCAGCGGTATCGGTTCGCGGTGGCGTAGCCAAAGGGTAATGGGCTTAGGTGCTTCGGGGTTAACCGTCGGCGCTCCGTGATAGTCCACCCCCACTTGCAGGGCGTTCAATTCCCACTCGGCGCGCCAGGGGTAGCGGTTGCGCTCCCAAAGTTCCCGGATGCCCTCATCGGGATACAGCCAATCCGCAGGGAGGGCCGAAAAGTCGGTGGGCAAACTCTCACTGATGCGTACCGGAACCTCATACCAGGCAAGCAATCGCTCCGCTGCCTCCACCACCTCATCGGTGAAGGCGCGTACGTCCGCGGGCGGGGTGAAGTGGCGGATGCCGCCCCATTCCAAATTGGTGGCAATGGTCTCCCCCAATGGTTCAATCCATTTGGGTGGCAACTCCCCCAGCAAAAGGCCCATAATCGCCCCCGAGGTAGCACCCGTGCAATCGGTATCTTGCCCACAGTTGACAGCCGTAGTGATGGCTTTCCCAAAATCGCCGTCGCTGGCCAGCAATCCCAGCACCGTGAACGCCAAATTCTGGGGCGCGTGCGTCATTTCGCGATGCCAATACTTCTCGACAATGCGCTCACGTACCTTTCGCCAGTCACCCAACTCCCGCCACCACTGCCGCGTATCTCTGATGGCCTGCTGGATTTGGCACTCGGGCGGGATATAGGACAGAGCAAGGTCCAACAGTTCATCCAGGTCGCGCTTCACAAAGGCAGCGCTCTCCAGCGCGGCGAAGAACATCTCCCCCCATACGCCCTCACCCCCCGCATGGTCCACGATGGCGTCTTCAAAGGCGAAGCGTACGGCTAAGCGGGGCGAGGCGGGGGCCAAACACGCCCAGATTTCTGAGCGAATGGGAGAGCCCATGCAGTCGTTAAAGAAATCATTGTCGTAGGCCCCCGACAGCGGCGGCAGCAGGCCCCAGCGCAAATTGCGCTTGGCGATGCCATATTCGCAGAAATTGTAGCCAATGTGGGTCAGCCAGGCCTGGGCCAGAATGCAGGCCTCGACGCGCCATCCGGAACGCTTTACGGCCTCGAACCAAATGAGTTGCATCTCCAAGTCGTCATTGGGAATGCCCCCCTCTCGAAGTTCCGGATACCACTCGAAATCGTGCGGGCCCGGCTGCCCCTCAAGGGGGGCGCCCAAGGTGCCGCCCGCATTCTTGCCCATCCAGCAAGCATACATGCGTTGCCATAACTCATCGCGGTTGAGCACAGCCGTTCCCATCGTCGTCCTCTCCTTTCTAGGCGTTGAGTTCGTAGGCTACCACCTTGCCACCCCGATACTGGATACCGGCCTCACGCATCCAGCATCGGGGTAGGGGATGTTGGAACGAACCCAACGAACTTAACGTCCCTATGGCGAACTCCGGGCCAAACGGATGAAATCCACCTCCACCTGCACCTCCGGCCGGTTGGCAGGGTCCAGACGCAGGCGGGTGATGACCCCGCGCCAGGTGCGGACTTGGTGGACCGGCAGGCGGTAGGTGTGGAACTGACCGTCACCCTTCACCGGAAAGCGGTAGACCGTGGCCTCGCTTTCGGGAATGGTGGACGTTATCCAGTAAAGTTGCGCCGTGTCGTCGGCGGTGGTCTTCAGGCGAACCTCCACGAAGGGATACCGCTTGGCCAAAGCGCGAACGGGCGGGCCGAAGATGGCCGGGTCCCGGCTGGCCGTCGTGAAGCAGAGACGACCGTTCTCCACCCGCAGGTCACGCACGCCCATGCCCCCGTCCCAACCCTCCGCCTCCTGCTCGAACTCCCAAGCGGTGCGGTAGGGCACCGGGCGGAACTCGTACGGCCCCAGGCCCACATCGGCGGGCACCAGGTCGGTGTGCTCCTCCGACGCCTCGGTGAACACGGCGCGAATCGCGTCGAGGTAGCCGAAGCCGCTGCCGCGACACGGCTCGACGTAGGAGCCTTCGCCCCACTCGTTCCAGGCCCAGACGACGGCCAGTTTCGGGCCAGGGGAGTTCCTCAGAAATGAGCGCACGACCTCCAGATGGCGGCGGAATCCTTCCGGCGCGGCGTCCGTGAGCACGTAAGCCCGCGTGCCGTGCCAGGGGCGCGAATCCCAGCCCGACCACGGCATCGGGAAGACCGGCAGCAGTCCCCGCGCCCGAATGCGCCGCCAGATTTGGGGGTGCTCGGCCCACACGGTCTCCATCGGCGCCGCCCTCACCCCGCTCTCCACGCCCGCCCGCAGGTTCGCCGAGAGCCACACCGCATCGTAGCCCTCCTGCGCCCGCCGCCGAAGTTCCCCCTCGTTGCCTACGCCCCGCGCCACGAGGTAAAGCCCCCCGACGTCTTCCTCCCGGCACAGCGCCCGCACTTTCTCCCACACGCGTCGCACCGCCTCCGGCCCGCCCAAGTCGCGGGTCAGATTGTCGGGCGCGAAGATGAACACCGCTGGCTTGCCCTCAATGCGCAGGTAGTTGGGACGACGGAAGTAATGCTCCAGCCAGAAGCGGGCCAGCGCCAGCGTGTCCTCCTCCGACGAAGTGCCCGGCGGATTGTGATTGGCCCAGTGGATGGCGAACCGAATAAGATTTCGGTAGCGGGCGTGAAAAAGCCCTTCGTGGAGCGCGTGCTCGAGGAAACGATACCCGCGCACCCAGTACCAGTCGAAGAGGAAGAACGTTACCCCGTGCTCGACGGCCCACTTGATGTGCCAGTCCATCACCTCAGGGGAGCCTTCCCGATACCAACCCAGCGCCGGCGTGCGCTCCACGTAGGGCATGATGCGGGCCCACCTCGACAGCGACGGCCAGCCGGGGAAATATTTGACGCCGATTTCAAAGGGGCCGCGCACGGGTCGGGGTTCAGGCACGTAGTCGTGGCGAGGCAGGTGGAGTGAAGGGGGAAAGACCCACGCCCTTTCCTCCTTCACGGAGGGAGAGCCTTCGGCGACGACGGTGAGCACGACGCGAGCCGTCATCGGAGTTTTCGCCTCCACCCGCCAGAAGAGCATTCGGTCTTCGGCGAACTCCAGCGCGGGCAACACCGTCTTCCGCTGGCCGGAGACCAGCCGCACGCCTTCGGGCAAATGAAACCCGAGGCGGACGTTCCGGGCCGGGCCGCCCAGGTTGCGAACCACCGCCACCGCTTCAACGGTCCGCCCGGCGCGGGGCAAGGTGTCCCGCAGGTCGAAACGGGAGACGACGAGGTCCGGCTTGCCCGCCGGCTCGGGGGCGAGGGAGAGTTCGTCCAACGCCACCCGTGCGCCCGGCACGTCGGAAGGCCGGAGGGCCAAACGGCGCACCCTGCCTTCCCAGACGGAGGCCGACACCGTCTCGACGTTGTAGGTATGCCATCGCCCGTCGGGATGCAACGCGAAGGGCAGCACCCCCACGCCCTTCTTCGTCTCTACCCAGACCTCACCGCGGACTCCCCGGTCCACCTTCAAACGGAGCGAGAGGAAATCTAACTCCTCCGCCTGTCCTTTGAGCGGCGGACTGACCAGCAGCGGCGTGGGGGAGGTAACCCGCATCGTCAGCGTTCCATCGTGAGCGGCGACCTCATCCAATCCCTCCGCCGCGAACCAGCCCTCCGCGTCGTGGGCGAAGGCGAAGCGCGGCTCGCGGGCCTCTGTTTCGGGAAGCGGTCGGCCCGTGCAGTGCTCCCAAACCTCGCCCAGGCCCAGCGCCCGCCGATAAACCCGCACCTCATCTATTGCCCCCACGAAGCCGCTTCCGATGCGCACCGGGTTGTCCGTCGGCTTCGGGTGGCTGAGCCGGTCGCGAAAGGTGGGCCTGCCGTCCAGCCAAATCTGCAGCGTCTCGCCGGTCCAAATGCCGACGAGATGATGCCATTTCCCCACTTCGGGCACGGCGCCCTGCACGCGGGGTTCCCACTTGCCGTCCAGAAAGACGAAGAAAGTCGCGAAGCGTCCCTCCCGTGGCGCGTTGAGGCGAAGTTGGTACTCGTTCTCCTTGCGGACAATCATGTGATAGCCGGAGATGCGCTCTGGGCGAATCCACGCCTCCACCGAAATCGGGCCCGTCAACTGCAAATCGGGAGCGCTGGGAATCACGACCTCCGCGTTCCCATCGAAGAAAAGGGCCTTGCCGAAACGCCCTTCCGTCCAGCGAGCGCCGCGCATGGTTCCCGCGAACCGTCCGGAGACATCCCTCACCGTCGTTCCCTGGCCTTCGTCGAATCGCCACCAGGCCACCGGCTCCTTGCCCGCCGGGAGCAATGCCGCACTTACGAGCCAGGGCAAAAGGCGTGCCATTAGCATGGGATACTGTTCCTCCCACATTGAGCATCCGTACACGAGGGGCAGAGGGGTTGGCAAATAGCCTTACATCTCGGAACTGGCCGACAGGTCCAGCATCCGCAAGCCAGGTATTACCTCTACTACCGCTGGCTGTGTAACCCGCCCCAGACGTTCGTTGAACTCCTTAATTTTCTCCACACTCTGACAAATAAGTTGCACGTAAGAGCGGGCTTTCTCCCCCAATAGGGTCTGCTGTTCCAACAGTTCGGCCGCCCCGGAGATGACCATGAGTTGGTTGTTGATGTGATGGTCTACGGTGGCCGAAACCTCACGCAAAGTCCGCAGGCGGACGGATTCTGCTTGCTCTTGGGCTCGGTCTTGGATTTGGGCTTCCACTTCTCTCAACTGTACATGCAACTGGTGAAAGGCCCAGAACACACAAACTGTCAGGGGAATGAGGGTTCCCAAGGTGCCAATAATCATCAGTTCCCTGTTCAAGTCTAACAGGTCTTGCAGGAACCATTCAAGGCCGTCAGATACGATTACAATTACCGCTGTAGCCGCCAAAACCAAGCGCATCATCCGATGCAAGAGACGGCGGTGGGCTACAAAAAGGTCAGACATTTTACACCTCCTTGCATCCTTCCCCCCCTCTATCCCCCCGCAGGCGGGGGGAAGAAA
>DTZQ01000223.1 GCA_012961305.1 Armatimonadota bacterium
CGGTCCCCCGTCTCCCGTCCTCCTTAGGCCGGTCTTGGGTCTCCGGTCCTTTAACTCCTTGGTCCTCACTGGTCATTATCTTATACCACATTGTTGAACAGTTGTCAACCCTAAAAGGTAGGGCTTGGCAAGGGGTGGGAGGGGAGAAAACCGGCGACTCGCACTGCTTCGGCCACCGTGGTCAAACCAGCCAGCACTTTTTCCACCGCCGCCCGGATCAAAGTACGCCGGCCAGGTGCAGTCAAAGCCGCGGCCAGTTCAGAGTAAGGTTGGGCCTCCGCTCAGGGCTTATCAGCGCCGCACGTTGAGCATGATGCGACTGCCATCGCGGGAGAAGTCGAAGGGGAACTCTTGTAGGTCAGAGAGGGCCGCCCGCACGGCTTCCTGGCGCTCTGGGGGAACATAGAGAATCAGGAATCCCCTTCCGCCAGCGCCGGCGATTTTACCCCCCAAGGCTCCGGCCTCGCGGGCCCGCTGGTAGAGTTCATCAATGCGGGGATTGGAAATGCCAGTCGCCAGTTGCTTTTTGCGCACCCAACCTTGGTGGAGGAACTCTCCCACCCGGGAGAGGGGTTCATCGTTCTCCAAACAGGCTCGCAGTTCGTAGGCCTGCTCCTTCATCTCCAGCAAGATGTCCAGTTTCTTGGGGATGTTGCGGGACTGGCGAGAGAGGATGGTATCGGCACGGCTGGTCTGGCCGGTGAAGAACAGGAGCAAATGGCTGCTCAGGGTCCGCTTGCGGGCCTCAGAAAGTTGCACCGGCTCCACGGTGACCGTATCATCCTCGTGGAATTCGATGAACCGCAAGTTGCCGTAGGCCGCGATGTACTGGTCTTGCTTGCCGATGGGTTTGCCCAAGAGGTCAATTTCAATGTGGCAACTCTCCTGGGCCAACTGTTCCGCGGTAACGGAAATGCCCTGATAGGCGTAGAAAGCGTTCAGCAGCCCCACAGTCACCGCGCTGGAGGAACCCAAGCCGGAACCAGTGGAAGGAATGTCCGCCAGGGTGGTAATTTCCACTCCCCCGGTAATTCCCGTCAGGCGTAGGGCTTCGCGGACCAGTTCGTGCTGGATTTCGTCCACCGACTCGACGATTTCTTTGCGGGAGTAGTTGATGTAGATGAGGTCATCGTAGCGTTCTTTGACGATAACGTACACGTATTTGTCAATGGCCGCATTGAGCACGCAGCCCCCATGTTCGCGGTAGAAACCGGGCAAATCCGTACCTCCACCTACGAAACTGATGCGCAGAGGGGTTTGGGTGATAATCATGGCTGCACCTCCTTCCTAAGGGCAACAGGAATACCATAAATGCAGTTGGCAATAGGTTGCATTCCAATCGAGGGGCGTGCTGGGACCGGTTGGGATTTCAGATTTGAGATTCCAGAGGGCGAGGGGGCCGCAAATTCGGCCATTGTAAACCTCTCACCTCCCTCTGAGCCTTTTCGTAACTCTCCCAGGTGCCAATATCATAATGGTATCCGGTGAGGTGGAAACCATACATCCGCCCCACCAATTGGGGCAAAACGTCGAAACCGAAATCGGCCACCGGTTTAAGAGGAATGTAATTTATAACCTCCGGCGAAGCCACGTAGAGCCCGGCATTGGCCAAGTTACTCCGAGGCCGTGCCGGCTTTTCCTCAAAAGCCACAATGCGTCCGGTATCATCTAACACCGCTATGCCGCACCGTTCCGGTTCGGGGGTCTCAAAAAGGGCCATGCTAAGCAGACCCGCGTGGGTTTGGTGAAACTGCCACAGGCCCGACAAATCGGCCGTGGACAGGTTGTCTGCGTAGGCCACTAAAAAATCCTCTCCCCCCACCCATTCCCGATTGGCCCGTACCGTTCCTGCACTGCCCAGCAGTTCGGGCTCGTAAAAGGTGCGAATGGCTATCCGATATGGCTGCTGGGCCAAGTAGGCTTCCACCTGCTCTGGCAGGTGATGCAAGTTAATGAGCACCTCGGTAAAGCCGTGATACTCCAACAGGGCAAGCCAATAGTCCAACATGGGCCGACCGCCCACAGGCACAAGACACTTGGGTATCCGGCAGGTCAGAGGCCGCAAGCGCGTCCCCAAGCCGGCGGCCAGCAGGAAAGCCTTCATGAAGTTGGAACTCCTTTCTCTGGTCAGACGGGGACCGCCCGTTCACGCGGCCCGTCGTACAGCACCGACGGCTTTAAGTACTCGCTCTGCCGCTGCGAAATAGTCCTCCAAATCGGCGAAGGTCTCCACCCAGGTCACGTAATCTCGGATGATGGTTTCCAAATCGGCGGTGACTTGCCAGCCGAGGACGCGCAGTTTGCTCACTTCCGAAATGATATGCCGCACGTCACCCAAGCGAAACTCGCCGGGGACGGTGGGGGTGAGGTCGGTGTCAAGTACGCGGGCCAGCACTTCTGCGAACTCCAAAACGGTGGTGGGCACGCCGGAGCCCACATTGTAAACTTCGTAATCCGTACGTGGGTCATCTATCGCCAGCAAGTTCGCGGCCACCACATCGCGCACGTGCACGTAATCCCGTTGCATCAGGCCATCTTCATAGGCCACCGGCGGTTTGCCGGTGAGCATCCGCAGGGTGAAAATGCGCAGAATGCCCGAGTAAGCGTTGAAAAAGGACTGCCGGGGGCCCTGGGTTATCGAGTAGCGCAGGCAGGTTACCGGAATCCCGTGTCGCCGTCCCAACCGCAGGGATACCATTTCCTGGGTGTATTTCGACATGGCGTACTGGGTGTGGGGGTCTACGTGGGCCTCATTGGTCAGGCGGGGCTCCGTGGGGTGGTCGCACTGCGGACATTTTACCTCCCACTCCCGGCGCTGCAACTGTTCCAGAGGACGGGGCGGAGGATAGAGGAAAGCATCACAGCGGGGACAGTAATGCTTGCCTTCCCCATACACCGCTTGCGAGGAGGCCACAACTACCTTCTGCACCGGCAGTTTTTCGGTGACTATTAGTTCCAGCAACAGGGCAGTACTGACCGTATTGGTGCGGAAGAAGGTCGAAAAATCGGGCAGGAAACCCTGATAGGCGGCCTGGTGGAAGACCCAATCCACTCCTCTCAGGGCCCGCCGCATGGTCTCCCCTTCGGACACGTCGCCCTCGATGAACTCTACCTCCGGCGGCAAGTAGTTGGGCCTGCCAAAGAGGTGGACCGGTTTGAGCAGGTTGTCCACTACCCGCACCTCATGGCCGCGCTCCAGGAGGGCATCTACCAGATGGGAACCGATAAAGCCGGCCCCGCCAGTCACCAAACTGCGCACGCCTCCATTCCTCCGGGAACAAAATAGTAGGCGTTCAGCCATCAGCCGTCAGCAGGCTTGGGATGTAAAGCGTAAATTCCTTTAACGTTTCATTTTTTGCGAGTTATGTCCGTGGCCAAACGTTTACCATAATTGTACTCCATCCGGGGAAATAAGTCAAGGGGTTTACAACTGCTCAACAATGTAGGATAAGATAATGACCAGTGAGGACCAAGGAGTTAAAGGACCGGAGACCCAAGACCGGCCTAAGGAGGACGGGAGACGGGGGAC
>DTZQ01000224.1 GCA_012961305.1 Armatimonadota bacterium
CCTTGCTCTCCCCGCGTGCGGGGAGGGTTGGGAGGGGGCCGGGGGTGAAGGCTGCCTGAGCAGATACTGCTTGACAAGAAAGGTTATCTGGGGTATAATGTTAGTAAACAATCACTTCTAAATCGAGAAATGGCCCGGGAGAGTCACAAAGCAGAAATTCTGGAGGCTGCGTTGCGGCTGTTCGTGGACAAGGGGGTCAAAGCCGCCACGACGCGGGAAATTGCGGCCCAGGCCGGGGTGTCCGAGGGCGCAATTTACCGGCATTTTGCCAGCAAAGGAGAATTGGCCCACGTTCTGTTTACTTCCTGCGCGGAGCAACTGCTGGCCTGGCTGCGCCAGGGAGTAAAGGAGGCGGTACATCCCCCCGACCAACTTTTGGCCGCCGTGCGCGCCTTTTTCGCTTTTGCCCACCGGAAACCCTTGGCCTACGCTTATTTGATGGAAACCCATCAGCGGGAGTTTGAACGGCTGCCCAAAGGGAGAGAGAAACCCAAGGACGTTTTTGTGGACATTATCCGCCGGGGCATCGCCCAGGGATATTTCCGCCCCTTGGACGCCAATTTGGCTGCTGCCCTGGTTATCGGCATGGCCATTCGGACCATTTTCTTCCTCAAACAAGGGCTGATCGAGCAGCCTCCTGAACAAGTCCTAACCGAGGTGGGACGGGCCGCTTTACGGGTGTTGGCTCGCGAGTGAAAAGGGGGAGGGAAAAATTTTCGGCGTCGACCCTTGACAAATCCGGCAAAAAGGAGTATAATGTAATCAGTTACTCACTTTGGAGGCCCGGAGAAGGGTGTGTCTGATGGTGAATGCAGCGCCGAAGAGAACGCTCCCCCGGAGGCCCCGGGAACATGGGGCCTGGGCCATTTTGGGGGTTTCCCTGCTGACTGGCACCCTGATAGGGGGGCCACAGGGGAAGGTTAGCACCCTGCTGCTCCTCTTTACCGCCCTGGCCGCTCTGCTGGCCCGGGCTGCCGTTCGGCCTTTGGTGCGACCCGGCCGGAACCCAAGACCGCCCCGGTTCCAAGCCCAAGTCCGCTGGGCTCTGGGCTGGTTGGGACTGACAACCCTCGGGGGAGGACTACTGATAGGGGCAGGAAAGCACTTTTGGCTGCTGTACCTGGGTCTGGGAGCAGGTCTCCTGGCCGGCCTCGACCTGTGGCTAATTCATCAGCAGGCAGAGCGGACGGTCAGCGGAGAGTTAGTCGGGGTAGCCGCCTTGACCCTGACCGCGCCCGCCGCCTATGGAATGGCTGCCGGCGGACTGGACGGCACCGCAGGCGCGCTGTGGTTGCTGTGTTGGGCCTACTTTGCCGTGCCGGTGTTCTATGTGAAGATGTTCTCCGCCTGGCGAAGTGGCCGCGACATTCCGTACTGGGAGAAAATGGCCTGGCGAGTGCACAGCGGGACTCTGCTCATTCTGGCCAGTTTGGCCCTCGGCGGCTGGATTCCCTGGATGGCGGTGCTTCCCTTCGGCTTAGCCTTGGGGAAAGTGCTGTACAGCAGGCGCTGGGAGCGGGAAAGGGAAGTTTCCTTTAAGACCTTAGGTTGGCGCGAGACGGGATTGGCGCTCTCCTTTGCCCTCTGTCTGTGGCTGGGTTATGGGTCCGCGCGATAGAGGCGTAGATGTATATTGGCAAGGGGGCAATTTTGCACCCAGAAAGGAGGAACGGGAACGTGTTAAGAGGTTGGTCCAAATGGCTGTGGAGGGGAACTGCGCTGCTGAGTTTGGGGGCCTTAATGTTGCTCTGGGATGCGGTCGGACGGGGACAACAAGAGACCGCTCAGGTGGAAGTACCCGAGGAAGCCCACCAGGCCTGCGTAAATTGCCACACGCAGCGCAAGATAGGACTGGGAGCCCTGCGGGATTGGCTGCGAAGCAGCCATGCCCAAAGTGGCGTAGGTTGTAACCTCTGTCACCTGCCGGTTCCCAACGCCCCGGAGGAGATTCGGAGCGCATCCACGACCTGCGAGGATAAAAGGGTCCGTCGGCTGGTCTCTCCCCAGAACTGTCGGCTGTGTCACGCCCAGCAAGTTCGCCAGTTCGCCGCCGGGAAACATGCTCTGGCCTGGGTAGCGATGATGGCCATGCCTGACACTGCCCGGCAGCCGGAGACGATTATCGGCGGGGAAAAAGGTTGTGGGGGCTGTCATCGCATCGGGCGACACGAGGGGAAATGCGATTCCTGCCACACCCGGCACCTTTTCGCGGCGGCCGAAGCCCGGCGTCCCGAAGCCTGCCGCACCTGCCACATGGGGTTCGACCATCCCCAATGGGAGATGTACATCACTTCCAAGCACGGTTCCATCTACGCCACCGAAGGACAGAACTGGAACTGGAGCCTGCCCCTGGGCCGGTGGTTCGCTCGGCCCACGGTGGCCTCGCCCGCGACGCCCCGGACGCCCACGTGCGCTTTCTGCCACCTGCCCAACGGTGACCATGCGGTAAAGACCGCTTGGGGCTTTCTGGCCGTGCGCCTGGCAGAGAAGGATGAGGAATGGGCTCAGTTGCGCAACACCATCTTCCGCGGCTTGGGGGTGATTGATGCCCAGGGCCAGCCTACGGAACGCTTCCAGGTGGTGCAACAGGGACAGGTGGCTCGCCTTACCGCCGAGGAATGGCAGGCCCAGCGCGACCGGATGCTGAAGCAATGTGCCCAGTGCCATAGCCCCAGTTTCGCCCGAGTACATTTGGACCGCGCGGATGCCATCATCAAAGAGAGCGACCGCCTGATGGCAGAAGCGGTGGAAACAGTAGAAGGACTCTACCGGGACGGCCTTCTGCCCCGTCCCCAGGACCGTCCGCCTCATCCCGACCTGCTGCGGTTCTACAATGTGGAAAACCCCATCGAGCAGAAACTTTACGTGATGTTCCTCGAACATCGAATGCGCACCTTCCAGGGCGCTTTCCATCTCAACCCAGACTATATGCACTGGTACGGCTGGGCCGAGATGAAGCGGGATTTGGTGGAAATAAAACACGAAGCGGAGCAACTGCGCCGGGCCAAGACGGCCCCCTAAGGCGCGATGGATGGACTACCGTTACCAAGCCGGTGGGAAACCGACCGAACTAAA
>DTZQ01000225.1 GCA_012961305.1 Armatimonadota bacterium
GGATAGAGGTTCACCACCACCAGGTCAATGAACTCAATGCCCTGCTCCGCCAACTGTCGGGCATGGGCCTCATTTTCCCGCAGGGCCAAAATGCCGCCGTGGATTTTGGGGTGCAGGGTTTTCACCCGCCCGTCCAAGATTTCCGGGAAACCGGTGTAGTCGGACACCTCCCGCACTGCAAGGCCGGCTTCCCGCAGCAACCTGGCGGTGCCGCCCGTGGAGAGGATTTCCACCCCCAAGGCCTGTAGGCCCTGGGCGAACTCCACCAGGCCCGTTTTGTCGGATACACTGATGAGTGCTCGCTGTACTTGACGCACTTTGGGTTTCCTCCGTTCGGCTTCTTCAGGGGTTAAAATGCGCACCCGCGGCCCCTGTATTTCCAAACGACCCGCCGCGTACAGGCCGATGGCTTCCACCAGAAGTTCCTGTTCCTGGGGCAAGAGGCGAGCGGCTAAGGTTTCCGGGGCGTCGTCCTCCTCCACCGGCACGGCTCGCTGGAGGACAATAGGGCCCCAGGCCGGCCCTTCAGCCACAAATTGCACTGTACACCCCGCCACCTTGTACCCGCGCGCTAAGACCTCTTCTTGCAGGTGGAGGCCGTACCGGCGGGCTTCGCCGGGGAGGGGCTCCAACGTGGGATGGACACTCAGGATGCGGTGGGGGTAGTGCCGGACGAACTCTGAAGTTAAGGGTAACATGTATCCCGTCAATATCACTAAATCCACCTGATGTTCTTCCAAGCAGGCCCGTAGTGCGTGGTCGTACTCCTCTGGCGAGGCATAGTGGGAACGGGCCAGGAAAATTGCGGGAACGTGGTGCTGCCTTGCGCGCTCCAAAGCGTAGGCCTCTCTCCGATGGCTGAGGACAACCGCCACTTCGGCTGGCAACAGGTTGGCCTCACAAGCGTCAAGGAGGGCCTGCAAATTCGCTCCCCGACCCGAAGCCAAAACCCCTATGCGCAGTCGTTTCATAGGGCCTGTAACTCCCCGGCGAGAAGTTCGGGCAAGCGGTGGCAACATTTTATTCCAGCCACTTTTCCACCACCAGGGCCACCCCGTCCTCATCGTTGGTTGCAGTGATGTAATCGGCGACGGCTTTGGTATCCGGGTGCGCATTGGCCATGGCCACGCCATAGCCCACCGCCTCCAGCAGACTGCGGTCGTTGCGTCCGTCCCCGAAAGCCGCAGCCTCTACACAGTCCACCCCCAACATCGCACAAACCCGCTGTAAAGCCGCCCCTTTGGAAACCTTCGGATGCAGGAATTCCAGGTACTCTGGCTCGGAAGTAGTGATGTACAAGCGGCCCTGGGCTCGTTGCAACCACTCACGGTGCAACCTCTCCACCGTGTCCGGCTGGTCTATGAGGATGATTTTCGTCGGCGAACGATGGGTCACCCATTCTCCCAGGCGGGGCACAATCACCGGCCTGACCCCGGTGCGCTCTGCGTACAGGCGCGTCCAGGGGCCCTCCTGGGGCACGTACCACACATCCTCGAAGTAGAGGTTGAAGTGGAGCCGGTGGTGGACCGCATACTCTACCACTTCAACAGCCATCTCCCGGGGCACTGGGAGGTGGTACAGCACTTCTTCCCCTTCCGCCCCTTTGACCAGCGCCCCGTTGTAAGAAATCAACGGCTCCCTTATCCCCAACCGCTGGGCCCAGGGCCGCATGGCGACGTGCATCCGGCCTGACACCAGCACCATCCGCACCCCACTGGCCCCCAGCCGCCGTACTGCCCGGCTGGTGCGCTCGCTGAGACCGTGTCGGCTGTTCAGCAGCGTGCCGTCCAGGTCGAAGGCCACCAGTTTAGGTTTCCTCACTTGGGACGGCCTCATGTTCCGGGGGTTTTTCCTCGGCTGCCGGCTCACCGGAGGCTGGCTGCAAGCCCCGGCGCAGGAAAGTAGGCATATCGAGGTCACCGGGCACCACTTCAGCCTCAAACTGCGGTACGAGCAGGGGTTGAGTTTCCACCTCGGGTGAAGGGGCCGGGCGCTGTTCGCGGGCCCTTTCGGCCATTCCCCTTCCCTCTGCATAGTAGGGTTGTGTTCCTTCCCGGAACCCGGTAGCAATAATAGTGATTTTAACCTGCCCATGCATTTGGGGGTCGCTCACTGCTCCGAACACTACATTGGGCATAGAGGTACCGGTGGCTTTAGCAACCTCGTCGGCAATATGGTTGACCTGATGGAGAGTGGTATCGGGGCCGAAGGTCACGTTTAGCAGTATCTCGGTGGCCCCGACAATACCGTTGTCCAACAGAGGGCTGGCCACTGCTGCCTCCACCAGTTCCACCGCCGGCCGGTCGGAAGGACCCGCGGCCGAACCCATTAGCGCCGGCCCGGCATCTTCCAGCACCGCTCGTACATCGGCGAAATCCACGTTGATAAGCCCGGGAACAGTAACCAGTTCCGCTACTCCCTGTACTGCTTGACGCAGGACATCATCGGCCAGGGTGAAGGCTTCGATAATACTGGTGCGACGGTCTACGAGGCTGAGCAATCGCTGGTTGTGAATGACAATAATAGCATCTACTTGCCCTCGGAGGGCCGCAATACCCTGCAAAGCGGTTCTCATGCGCCGCTGGCGTTCTAAGTGGAAAGGGGTCGTGGCCACGCCCACGGTCAACGCCCCTAATGACTTGGCCAAGGAAGCCACTACGCTGGCTGCTCCAGAGCCGGTTCCTCCTCCCATGGCAGCGGTGACGAATACCATGTCCGCCCCCTCCAAGGCTCCCTGAATCTCCTTTTGGCTCTGTTCCGCGGCCTGTCGCCCTAACCCCACGTCGCCACCCGTGCCTAAACCGCCGGTCAAGGCTTGTCCAATGGCCAATTTGTGCCCCGCCTGACACTCCCGCAGTTTGTAGGCATCGGTGTCCAGTGCAATGAACTCCACCCCGGCAATGCCCACCTCCATCATGCGCGATACTGCATTGCAACCCCCTCCTCCCACGCCGACCACCCGAATGTCCGGTCCCATGCTTAACCTCACCTCTCTCTCCCCAATTTTTGGAAATGTTCGTTCCTAAGGAAGGAATTCCTCCCTCGCCCCCTAAAATAATTTTCTCACTAACTACTACTCAGGCAGCCCTCACCTCCGGCCTTCTCCCAACCCTCCCCGTACACGGGGAAGGCAAGGGTGGGGACGAGGGACAAGAGACGAGAGGGCCCTTTGGAGTCAGAGGCTTCAGCCCCGTTGAGACGGCGCTTGGCTTAAAGGACTGAGAACTGAGCCGTGAGTACTGAATCCCTCCGCCCTCAGTCCTCAGCACTCAGCACCGGTGAAGGAGGGGTCGGGAGTGGGGGCTGAGTCCTGAACTAATGACCAATAACTATCTCGGCCCGTGGTGGCGAGGGGGTGACTATCCGCCATGGGGACGGTGGCTGGCAGTGGACTTGTCAGCGGGGCGAGGGGGAACCTCGGCTCCCAGGGCCCGCAGGGCCGCGGCGGCGGCCTCGGCCACCTCATCGTCTTCATCGGTACGGACCAAGGTTTGCAACTTCTCCCGCGCCCTCTCGGCCTTCAGTTGGCCCAGGGCCCGCGCGGCCGTAATGCGGACCTCTGAGGCTGGCTGGTCCAAGGCAGCCAGCAGGGCCTCCACCGCCGTTTCAGCGTGCAGTTGGGCCAGGGCCTGAGCGGCTTGGGCTCGGTCTCGGGTCGGCGGCGAAAAACGCTGCTGATTGTACAAATCGTTGTACAGCCGGGCTAGGGCGTAGTGAATTTCCGGCCGCTCCTCCGGCCAGCAGCGGAGGGCTTGGCGGTAGTAAATGATGGCCTTCGCAGTTTCGCGGTTTTCTTCCGCCTTAATGGCCCGCAGATGGGGGTCGTAAATGACCGTCTGCTCTTTGGCCTGATTGCGCAAATCCTGCAGGTACTCGTTCCAGGCCTGGCTCTGCTTCTGCTTGCGCAAATCCTCCCGCAGCCGGTCCAGTTCCTTTTGGGGGTCGGTTCCTTTGATGAGGATGTGGCGGGCGCGCACCTGGTCTGCCTTTTTCTCCTCCACCTTGATGATGTGGTAGCCGTACTCCGTAAGCACCGGCTCGCTAATTTCCCCCATCTTTAGGCTGAATGCTTTCTCCTCGAAGGGTTTCACCATCTGCCCCCGCCCGAAAAAGCCCAGGTCGCCTCCTTTGTCTGCGCTGGCGGAATCCTCCGAATACTGCCGGGCCAGTTGCGCAAAGTCCTCCCCTTGCTTGAGCCGCTGGTAAAGTTCCTCCGCCTTCTTCTTGGCCTCCTCCAGCGAACGCGGCTCGGCCCTCGCAAAGTCGTCCGGCCAGGTCTTTTTCTCCTCCACCAGCACCAAGCAGTAGCCTCCCTCCACCTCTAATGGCTGGCTGACCTGGCCCACCTCCAATTTGAACACCGCCTCTTTGAAAGCCTCCCCGAAGCGGACGGGATAACGTTCGCGGGTGAAGGAGCCCAAATCGCCCCCTTGGTTTTTGGTGTAATCGTCCGATATCTCCTGGGCGACGGTGGCAAAATCCTCTCCGCCCACGATGCGCTGCCGGGCCCTTTCTGCCTTTTTCCGGGCCTCCTCTTTGGCCTTCTTCTGGGCTTCCTCCTCGCCGCCAGGTTCGCTCCGCACGAAAATCACTCGGGCTTTAACCTCGTCGTATTTTTCGTGCAGGTCCTCTTCGGTGATTTTTACCCATCCCTCAATGGCCTGCCGCAACTTGTCGAAGAGCACCATTTTCCGCACTTGGTCCATCCTCAACCCCCGCCGAATTTCCGCCTTGCGGCGGGCCAGGGTTTTGCCCTGCTGCCGCAGCAGGTAACGATAACGCTTCTCCGACATATCTCCCCGTTCGTAGGTGATTTGCTCTTCGACAAGTTCATCCGCTTTGGCCTCCACCTCTGCCCGGGATACCCCGATGCCCTCCCGCCGGGCCGCCTGGGTCTGGACAATTTCATCTACTATCTGGTCGAAGACCATCCCGCGCACGAAATTGGCCACGGTCACCTCTTCGCCGAAACGTCCATAGCGACTGAGGGCATCGCGCACTCGCTCCTCGTAGGCTTCGCGGGTGATGCGCACCCGGCCGATTTTGGCCACCAATCGGGGTGGAGGCTCCCCCCGCTCTGCGCGCGAGGGGCCAGTGTAGGCGCCAAAGGTCACAAAGGCGCCGATGACGAAAATGCCCACGAACCCTCCCAAAATGGCTTTTAACCAAGTCTGGGAACTTTTGCGCAATTTAATGATGGACATACCTTCTTCCTCCGTCCTTTCCAGTTTACCCGAAGAACGAATATTTGTCAAGGACTGATAATTACCGGCGTGCAACTGGAAAACGGGGCAGTTGCACGATGCAGGATACCCCCCCTCTATCCCCC
>DTZQ01000226.1 GCA_012961305.1 Armatimonadota bacterium
CGGCCTGGATAAGGTAATCCGTAATCAAAGCATCTAAATAGGCGCGCGCTAATTTTTCCCGCAATTCGCTCTCCAAAGCCATAGGTATATCTCCCTCATATTTGGTCCCCAGTTCCAATTTCTCCCCTTTCCTCCTCGGCGAGAGGTGGGGATAACCATATTTATTGTACCAGATATTTTCAGGGTTGACAAGTCCAAATTCATCAAAACAGTTGACAGCCCAGCAAAAATCTGTTATCATAGGCTCTGGATACAAGAGGCCACCACGCCTCTACCCCAATGCCGGATGTTCATGATGCAGGATACTTCACCCCCTCTATCCCCTCGCGGGCAGGGGGAAGAAGGAAAGGGGTGCTTCCTGTAGGCAGTAAAAATCATGGGAGGGAAAGATAAGGATGTACTTCCGTAGCGTGATTTCCGTATGGTTGGGAGTTGGTTTTCTGCTGGGCCCGGGCCCCATCTGGGGGGCGTTTCCTGACGGGTATAATCATCCTGAACTGGAGTTCGTAGAGAGTGAAACGGCTCACTTCCGCCTCATCTACCAGAAGGGGTTAGATTCGCTGGCTGAGCAATGTGCGGTGATACTGGAGCGGATTTACGAGCCGGTGTGCAAGGCCCTGGGAACTTATCCTCCGGAAAAGACCCCCTGCATTTTGACCGACTATGATGACGTAGGACGCAACTTTGCGGTGCGGTTGGAACACCGAATGTACATTTCCCAACCGGTGGTCAATCAGGCGCGCATAGGTCGCACGGAATGGTTGACCCACCTCTTGGCCCATGAATTCACCCACGTAGTTAACTACTGGGCCCTGCGGCGGGCCTATGGGGAATGGGGAGAGTGGGCCGGCATGGAATTGCAACCTCAGTGGTTTACTGAGGGTTTGGCCGAGTTCATAGGCACCGGCCAAGTGCAGCGGGAGAACAGTTTGGTACTCCAGGCCGCCCGGGAACAGTTGCTCATTCCTTTGGGCAAATTGGATTTAGCGGAAAATCGTATAGACCTCGTGGAAACTTGGCTTCTCTACTCGCAGGCCCATTCTCTGGCCATGTTTCTGGCCCGGCAGTTTGGCCAGGATGTCTTCCAGCGGATACTTGACAACTACAGCCGGCGGCCGGTTTTTGAGTGGGCCCTGCGGGAAACTATTGGCCTGGGCCAGCGAGAACTGTTTCAGGCCTGGTGGGAAGAAATCCAAACCCGGCTGGCCCAGGTAGAGACCGACCAGGAGCCCCTGGAAGAAGGCTCGGAGGAACTGCCGGTGCCTCTGGAAACTCCCCTGAGCGTTCGCTGGTCGCCCGATGGCCAATGGATAGCCATATTTGGCATCCAGGATTGGGAGGAACCCGTACCAGGCTTGTATTTGATGCGGGCTGATGGAAGTGGCTGGCGGCGTTTGGCGGACAATTTGGACCTGTTTAACTCCCCCAAGTTTTCTTGGTCGCCCGAGGGGAAGCAAATTGTGTACTGTGGCCGTTATCAAACTGAGGAAGGCGCGGTGCGCAACGGACTGTTTATCGTGGATTTGAGCACCGGCAAAAGCCGCCGCCTCACGGGCAACTTGCGGGCTACCGAACCGGATTGGAGTCCCAACGGGAGGTGGATTGCCTTTTCCCTCTACGAGAAGGCCCGTTCCTATCTGGCTGTCATCAGACCCAACGGCACTGGGTTGCGGGTGGTTACCGTGGGCCAGCCTTTCGATGTCTTCCAACCTACCTGGGCTCCAGACAGCCGCCGATTGGCGTTCTCCCTGGTGGACGAGGAAGGCACCGATATTGCCGTTATCCGTCTGGACGGAACGCGCCTGCAGCGACTCACCCAAGACGTGTGGCCCGACCAGTTCCCTGCCTGGTCGCCCACGGGGGAGGAAATCGCCTTCATGTCCTACCGGGGCGACGTCGAGGCCCTGTATGCCCTGTCCGGAGAGGGGGAAGGTTTGGCCGGCATCGCTTCTAACCTGTACACCGTGCGTTCCGACGGAAGTGGCTTCCACCCGGTCACCGCTGCCCGAACGGGCGGGACCTTTTATCCCTCCTGGTTGCCCGATGGGAAACGGTTGGCTTTCAGCCTGTTTCGCACCCGTGCGGCCTCCCTGCACTTGTTGACTCCCAGAGAAGCGGAAGCCGGGGCTGGAAACTCGCCTCCTATCCCTACGAGCACAGGGCCCGTGGGTAGTCCAAATCTGCGTCAGGTAGACCCCACCAATGCAGATAGCGATGGGGTAGGGGAGGAGAGAATCGAAACCGTTCCTGCACCCAAAGAGGCCAAAATGACTCCCCCTCGACCCTATCGCGGTTGGCGACGGCTCCAGCGGGTAGTGAGTCGCCCCTTCACCGACCAGGACGGCTTGGGGGATACTATCGGGGTGCGCACTACCTTTACTGACCCTCTCCGGCAGCATAATGTCACCCTGGAAGCCGCCTACGGTTTGGACAGTGAAGAATGGAACTTCAACTTCGGCTATGTCAATGACCAAACCCGGGCCAGTTTGGGCTTTAACTTGTTCCAGCGGGTGCCTGACCCCCGCCTGGACCGGGGGGCACTGGTAGCAGACCGAGCGCGGGGGGTGGAGTTCTTAGCCCGTTTGCCCGTAGCACCCAGCCGCTCTCCCTGGGTAAAAGATGTGTACACCTTGGGTTTGGAGTTTGCTGAGCGGACGCCTTTCCGCCTGGGCTTGCCGCTTTCGCCGGCCCCGCAAGCGGTTCAGGTGAACGTCCTGAGCCTGGGTTGGCAGCGCGATGTATTTGTGCCCAACCGCGGCAACCAGTCCTACCGCCTGCGATGGGCCCGGGCCTTGTCAGACCTGCTGCGCAGCGACTTGGACTTCACCCAAGTCGAGGCCACTTACCTCCAGCGGTGGCAGATTCCCGACCGACGGCGGATGTTGTCCCTGGGGCTGCAACTGCAAGCCTTTGAAGGCGATAATTTCGGAGGACGGGACTTCCAACAGCAGTTGTTCCTGGGCGAATTGCGCTACGATTGGCGGGTGGCTAACCAACTGTACACTAAACTGTGGCCCTATTTCTACGCCGGACGGCTCTATCTGAGTGCCATTTTGGAAACGCGGGATGTGTTGGCCGGTGAGGCGGGAGGGATAGACCTGCGCGAACGGGTCCGCCTCGAATTGCGCCACGAAGGCTGGTTGACCCGGGGGTGGAAATATGAAGTGCGACTTGGTCCGCGTTTCTTCTTTGGCACCCCGCGGGAGAGCGAATTCTTCACCAATCTGACGGTAGAAGTGCACGATTTGACTTTTTAGAGCCGTTTCCAAGGCCGGGGTCGAGAGGCGAGAGGTTAAAGAAGACCCTCGACTTTATCCCTCGTTCCGGGGAAACCTGTGGCATCAGACCCTTTGCAGATAGACCTTAGCCCGTGGGTAAGGAAAGCCCAGGCGCAGGCTGCGGCCCATGAGCACGCCGGGGTTATTGAGACCTGCACCCGGGCCTTGAGCGAGGTCGGGGAAAGGGAAGGGGTCTGGCTGCCTGCGGAGTTAGTTACGGAACTTTACTTTCTGCGCGGGGATGCCGGGCGGTACATTGGGCGCTGGCTTTTAGCAGAGACCGACTTTGGTTCCTGCTATGAATTGGCTGCTCAGGCCGGAATCTGGCCCCGGGCCGGCCGGGCCCTGCGGCTGCAGGGAGAAGTTTATCTGCGTCTGAAGCGTACGGAAGAGGCCATTGCTGCCTTTCGTCGAGCGGTGGAAATTGCGGCGGAACACGGAGACCAGACCGGAGTTCTGTGGAGCCAGGCCTATTTGGCCCGGGCCCTTTCCGACCACGGCGAACGGGAAGAGGCGCTGGCCTTAGCCAGTCAGGTGATAGAGAAGGCCTCAGCAGCCACCAGGAAGGAACTGGAACTGCGGGACCTCATATTGGTAACTGCCTATAACACCCTGAGCCTCATTCACTTCCGCGGTGGCCGTCTGGCCGAAGCCCACGGGGTAGCCTTGGCCGGTTTGCGCTTGCTGCCCCGGGTCAACCATCCCCTTACTGCGGGTCGAACCTACCGCATGCTGGCCATTCTGGAAGGGGAACAACGTTCCTACAGTACGGCCATCAGTTACCTCCACCGAGCCCTGCAAGTGTACGAAGAGGCCCACTATGAACCGGGCCGTTACGATGCCTATTGGAGCCTGGCGGTGACCTATGTGGACATGGGCGATTTGCGCAACGCTCAACTGTGCTTGCACCAGTGTGCAGAAATTGCGCAGCGGTTGGAACTGAAATTGGAACTGGGTAAAACCAAGTCCCGCTTTGGCGACATTGCCCTGCGGGAGGGAAACTACCAACAGGCTTTGGAACTGTATCGGGAGGATTTGACCCTCACCCAGGAAATCGGCGACCGCCAGGCCTTGGGATACTGCCACCGCAACTTAGCCCTGTGCTATCGGCTGCTAAACCGGCTCCCGCAGGCCGAGCGACATGCCAAAGAGAGCCGGCGAGCCTTTACGGCGACCCAGCGGCGTACCTTAGCCGCCCTGGCTCAAGCTTTGCTGGCCGAGGTGTATTTGCGCCAGGGACGTCTGGACGAAGCGGAGGGGGAAATTGAAGCCGCAGGTAGGATATTGGAAAGCCAGGGGGAGGATGAAGACCGGGCCGCGGTGTACCGCGTGCTGGCCCTGCTGGCTCGGGAGCGGAACGATTACGCCCGGGCAGAGCAGTATTTCGAGCGTAGTCTGCAAGCCCATAGGCGTCAAGTGCCTACACGGGAGTTGGCCGAAACTTGCTACGATGCGGGGGAAACTATGTACCGCGCCGGACGACATCCCGCGGCTCTACGTTACCTCCGGGCGGCTATTGAACTGGCCGGCGTCTTGGGCTCGCGGGACATTCGCCTGAAGGCCGTGCAGTTGATGGAAGAAATTGACCGTTTGGATGCCCAGCGGATGAAATTGGCTCCCTACCTGCCCAGCGGAGCCGTGGATGAATTGAGCACGGAGGGTCAGGAGGCGGAGCAAGGCTATCTGACCACCCTGGCGACGGTCATGTTCGTAGATATGCGAGGTTCTACTTCGTTGTCCGAGGCCCTCACGCCCTTGGAAATGGCCCAAACGGTGGACGCCTTTTTAGGACCGGTGGTGCGCATTATCATCCAAAATGGAGGGGCAGTGGACAAGTTCATTGGGGACTGTGTAATGGCTGTTTTCGGAATGCGACAGGAAGGCACGGGAGCAGCCGAGGCCGTACGCGCCGGGTGGGAAATTGTGGAATATTTAGCAGCCACTACCCGAGTACGCCGGGAGGCTGGAGCCAGTGTTTTGGAAGCCAGTATTGGGATTAATACGGGGGAGGTCCTGGCTGGTTGCTTTGGACCGCTGCTGAAACGCGATTACACGGTGTTAGGTTATCATGTGAACTTGGCCGAGCGACTGCAGGACTTGGCTTCGGATTTGGAGGCCGAGGCGCCCAACCGTTTGGTCATCAGCGGCAGTACCTATCGGGAAGTGGCTACTTGGGTGGAGGCAACCCGCCTGCCGGTGGAGGAGTTGCAGTTGAAAGGTATTGACCTTCAGCAAGTAGAAGCCTGGCTGGTGACAGGAATAAAACCCGTTTCCCCTTGACAATTTGCAGAGATTAGATTATAATTTGGGCAGGAGGCCACCACAGTCCCTTTAGTCACTTAGCCACGCAGCCACTTAACTGGTATCGGGTTGGAAGCGCGGTGGCCATTCACCTATCAGGCATCAGAAAAGGAGGTGATGGCTTGGGAAACGACAAGAAGAAACACCGTCGCAAAGTGCGCAAGCACTGGCAGAAAAAACGCCGGCGTGCTAATCGCCACAAGACCAAACGAAGGTAGAACCATGAGTCAGAAATCGGTGAACAGCAACGGGAAAGGTGGGCCGAGGATGGGCATCTGGTTGCTGGTGCTTTTCCTCGGCCTTAGTTTGACCGCTCTGGCCCTGTGGGCTCGCACCAGCCGACTGGTAGCCCGAGTTAATGGAGTAGGCATTAGTTACGCTAACTTTTTGGACCGGCTCATTCGCCGCGCCGGACGGGCCATCTTGGAAGAAATGGTCAATGAGTTGCTCATTAGGCAAGCGGCTTCCTCCGCAGGCCTTAGGGTAACCCCAGAGGAAATTGAGGCCCGGGCCCAAATCCTATGGCAGCAGCGGTTTACAGCCTCAGGGGATTTTGAACAATGGAAGCGGGAAAACCCCAAACAGTGGGTTGAATGGAGGGAAAGGGTGCGCATTTCGCTGTTGTACGACAAGTTGGTCCAGCAGTCAGTACAGGTGAGGGAGGAAGATGTGCGAACCTACTATGAGAATCACCGGGAGGAGTTCAAATTGCCGGAGCGGGTGCACGCGCGAGGCATTCTATTTGCCAACGAGGAGAACGCGCGCGAAATCTTGAGACTACTCCGCCGTGGTCAAGCAAAGTTCACCGACATGGCCCGGGCCTTTTCTTTAGACCCGGCCACCAAGGACCAGGAAGGAGATATGGGTACCTTTGCTCGGGGCACTTATGCGGAGGAAATCGAAAAGGTCGTTTTCAACTTGGAAATTGGCCAGATTAGCGACCCGGTGTACATCCCTTCCGTAGGTTATTACCTGCTAACGGTCGAGGAGCGATTTCCACCCCGGCAGCAAACTCTGGAGGAAGTGAAGGAGGAAATTGCCCGGCGGTTGCGGCGGGAAAGAGAAGCGGCGCAACGTATCAAGTATTTGAATGAATTGCGACAAAAGGCCGTCATCGAGATTTTGGATGAGCGTTTACGCCCGCCAAAACCGGAAAAGGGGGGAAATATGACTGATTGAAATGAATGCCCCAGCGAAAACTTTAGGTCGGTGGGTTGGACACTTAGGTTTAGGCGTTTTTCTTGCTTCGCTGTGTGTTCTCACCTTTGAAATCACCCTCACCCGCATCTTTTCCGTGCTCTTCAGGGCGCCCTACGTTTTTCTGGTGGTGTCTGTAGCCATCTGTGGATTAGGCTTAGGAGGTATGGCTGCGGCTTATCTGGGGCCCTTGGATACCCCCCGGGCGGAACTGCGCCGCCTGGCCAAGATAGCCCTGTTGCAGGCTGTAACTTTAAGCCTACCTACCCCGCTACTGTTCTGTACCCCTCTAAGCAGTTGGTTGGGAGGCGGTTGGGAAACCTTAGGGGTAATTTTCCTTCCTTTGTGTGCCTTTTTGGCCGCTGGTGCGTTCCTTTCGCTGGTATTTCGCGCTTATGGGGAATGGAGCGGGGCCCTCTATTTCTTGGACTTGCTGGGTGCGTCCTTGGCCAGTCTATTGGTCATTGGGCTGTTACAGCGGTACGGGGGAATTAGTACTACCTTTCTGATAGCCGCCATAGCCGCCTGCAACGCAGTCCAGTTGTTTCTCGGCTCTATGGGACGACCTCAGCACTCCCCAACCGGGGCTGATGCTACCATCCGCCCTCTCTGTTGGCTTGGGGTTGCTCTTCTGCTGGGCGCAACTTTGGCGATATTTGGTTGCCTCAATGCCACTTGGAAGTGGGTGGATTTGCCACCCATTAAACGGGCCATCCCTGGGGTGTCCAAGCCGCTTTTCGTCGAACTGGCCGACCCTCAGATAGGAGCACGTATTGTTCATACTGAATGGAACGCTTTCGTCCGTACCGATGTGGTAGAAAATGCAGGTGTGGACACGAAATACATCTACACTGATGGCGATGTGCCTACGCAAATGGAACCCTTCCACGGTGATTTTTCCGAAGTAGCATACCTGCGAAGATTCATCGGTTTTTTCCCTTATTATCTTTTCCCGGAACCGCCCCGTCGAGTCCTCTGCATTGGTCCCGGGGGAGGTTTAGACCTCCTTTTGGCCCTTATGGGTCGAGCCCGGGAAATTGAGGCCGTGGAAATTAATCCTTCCATTTTCCGCTTGGTCCAGCGCTATCGCCAGTTTTACGGCGACCTGTACCGCTGCCGTAACGTGCGCGTTTACGTGGATGAGGGCCGCAGTTTCGTGCGTCGCTCTTCTCGGGCCTACGACCTTATCTACCTGGCCCTGGCTAAAACAGCCACCACGGAAACCATGGGCGTAGCCCTGGTGGACAATTACCTGTACACCGTAGAAGCGTTTCGTGACTACCTGGCGCACCTCACCGAACGCGGCCTCCTGGCTATCGTCCTGCAGGAAGCGGTTTTGTTAGACCGAGCCTTTCTCACCGCCGCGGTGGCTCTGAGCCAACTGGGCGTTCCCCGGATAGAAGTGCCGGACCATTTAATTGCCCTCAGTGTCTCGCCCCAAACTATGCCCTATGGGCCCTATCGGCGACTGCTTCTGGTATCCCATCGACCTTGGGAGGAAACCCAGGCTGCGGCTCTGTGCCAATTGGCAATTTCCTTGCAAATGGTCCCGTTTTTTGTGCCAAAGGTATTTGAACCACCCCCGTATGTTTATCTGCGCACACCTGCTTTATCAACCGCAGAACTATGTTTGGCTTTTGGGCAGTATCACCGCTTGGCCGGGGGAGGGCCGGCTAACCTTACTCCGGTAACTGACAACCGACCTTTCTTTGTGGATTTGGCCCGCGGACTGCATCCCCACGTGGGCCTTCTCCTGGGAGTGGCGTTGCTTTTTACCCTCTTATTCGCAGGGATAACTCTGGTTGCCTGGCAACGGAGAGAGAGTTCGGGCGACCTCCGAACCATTGGAGGCTGGTTGGGCTATTTCGGAGCCCTGGGGATAGGCTTTATGCTCATTGAAGTTGCTCTTATCCAAAAGTTATCTTTGTTTCTGGGTTATCCCACGCTGACCCTATCCGTTGTACTCTTCGGTCTGCTGCTCAGCAGCAGTTTAGGTAGCGCGTGGACTCAGCGCTGGCCTACGGTGCCGGGGCGTAAATTGTTGGAAGTCGTCGTAGGGTTGATGGTCGTCCTCTTGGTTTTATTCCTTTTCCTTGACTGGGGACTTAATCGCTGGCTCTCCCAGCCGATATTGGTTCGCAGTCTTCTGAGCATGATTTTGGTGGGCTTGCCGGGATTTTGTTTGGGAATGCCTTTTCCCCTTGGGTTGCGGATGCTCAAAACAACCCATGCCCATGCAGTTCCGTTTGTCTGGGGAGTGAACGGTGTTACTTCTGTTTTGGGTTCAGTATTGGCTATGGCTGCGGCCAAATATGTAGGTTACAGTGTTCTGTTGCTGGGTGCAGGGGTAGTTTACGGCAGCGCGGTTTTGATTTGCGAAACCCGGGGCTTGTTTCGATAATTTATCTTATGTTAACTTTTGCCCGGTAGCAGTTTGTTTCTTCCTATCGTCGCTCAACAAGGAAAAGTTGCTCCGTAACCCGTATGTTTCGGTTGCGGAGATTTCGACTCCCTCGAAAAGCGGTGTACGGAATTTCGACCACTTCCACCGGGCCGAGTTCACCTAACATCTGACACATATCCTCAGGCTCAATAAATCCCTCGTTATTGAAGGATACTAAAATAAACTTGGCTTTGACAGCGTGTACTAAATCCCTCAGACTGGGCAGACACTGCGAGCGGACGTTGTAAGGGGAGCGCTGCCAATCCGTCGGGATACCGGACACTTTGCTGATGCGTTCTGGTCTCTTATAGTGGACAATTAAATTGAGCATGAAGTAGTTTGACCCATAAGGGTGCTGATTATATGGGGGGTCGAAATAGGCCAAGTCGAACTCTCCCAACTCTCGCACCAGGGTGTTCGCATCTTGCTGATATACTGCCACCTCACATTCAAATCTACTTAAAACTGGCACCTCCAACTTAATTTCGCCTTTGATGCGCGCTAATGCATCGGAATTGGTTCCTCCAAACTTGCCGATTTTCGTGCGGCGGTCTTTGTAGAAGCCTTTGAAGACGCCAGCAGTATTGGCATGAACTGACGCTTCAGAGAGTAACGGCCCGAGCAATAGGTCCCGGTAAGCGGGAGGAACCCCATCAATGAGCCGTCGGTAGTTGTCGAGTCGGCGTGCATTGCGGCGCGTATAGAATACACGGTCATTGGCCGTAATGTTGTTCTCGTCACGAGGAGCGTAAAGTTCTTCTATAAATCCCGGTTCAAAAGAGGGGTCATCAACTTTCGCGTTAAGCGCGCAGACCAGTTCTTGCAGCCTTTTCATATTTACAGTGCTCCTGTTACGAAGAAAACACCGTCCAATCACGGCGGCGTAATCTTCAATGTCGTTGGCAACGAGCAAACTCGCATGGGCCTTAAAGTACCGCGACACCACCCCTGAACCGGCGAATGCATCGAGAATCCGCAGCCGGTTTTGGCCGAGGCGCTTCTTTACCCTTGCAACCGTATGTCCGATATATCCCAACAGGTGACGTTTATTCCCCATATAGGTAATCAGTTGCTTGGTGAGATAATTGGGGTCCTCCCCTGGGGGCTCGGTAGTCCACAGCATTAACTGGCCCCCGTCTGCCACTCCAAGATTACGCGGGTTCGCGTCTCTCGTTAGAGCCGCCATTACTGGTTACCACTGGTTCCGGGGGAAGAAGGAACGTAGTAAATGCCCAACCGTCTCAGGCCAGCACGGGCATAGGTTGACCGGGGGTCTAACTGCACTGCCCGTTCGTAGGCTCCGATGGCCTCATCATATCGCTTGGTGACCTCCAGCAGAAATCCCAGCCATATCTGGGCCTCACTGCTTGTGGGTACAGTTTGGGTCAATTCTCTGGCTCGGGTTAAAGCGGCCTCAGTCTTTCCCTGTCGCCACAGGGAGCGAATTTCTAACAACTGAGAACGGACCTTTTTTAAGTCAATCTGCTCAGCCGGCGCGCCGGTCGCTGTTTCCCCCAGGGCAACTGCTCCCTCTGCAGGATAGCCCCGTTGTCGGAGTAGACTTTGCAAGGTACGGATAACCCGCATACGCACCCCATAGAGGAATCCTTCCTCCCGCAACAATACGGTTCCGTCTTTGTCCAAGACAAACACCAGCGGCAACTGGACCTTTCCTGGGTCCGCTCCGTAGGCAGCAGCCGTTTGTTCCCGTTGGTCATGGGCTATTCTTATTTTCAAGTCCTGGCCTTGTAGGCTTCTCAGGAGCAAGGAACGGTCTCCTCCCACGGCAATGGCCAAACAGCCCAATTTTGGGGGGTCTAACTTTTCGTGTATCCGCTCGGGATGCTCATAGAGGCTTTCTACGAAAGTTACGGCCTCGGGTAGACGCAACCCTTCCTCTAACTTGAAAAACACTATCAACGCCGCCTCGCCTTTAAGCAAATCCTTCAGCGTAATCCGGCGTTTGGTGAGGGGGTCTGTCAAAACAAAGTCGGGGGCCTTTGCTCCTATCTCGAGGCGTTTGGATGCCCTTTTTTCCTCTGTTTCCCGTCCTCGTCGTTCTTCGCGCCGCTGTCTCCGTTCCTTACGGAGCCGTTCTAATCGCTGGCGAAACCGGCTACCTCTCTCTGCGGCCCAGACCTCTCCCCTACTCCACCCCCCACCGGTAGCCAGTATTAACAGTCCTAAGATTACTACGGGTCGTCGCATGAGTTTACTCCTTTCCGTAGGCTCGGCGCAGGTCCTTTTCCACAATTTTCAAAAACTCAGCGTTACTTCGGGTATGGCGCAGGCGGTCAATGAGCAATTCCGTGGCTTCGGCCAAGTCCAAAGCGTTCAGCACGCGCCGCAGTTGCCAAACGTTGCGCAGGTCTTCCGGTGGTATCAGGAGTTCCTCATGGCGCGTACTGGAGCGTTTCACATCCACGGCGGGGAAGATACGCCGCTCGGCCAGGGTTCGGTCGAGGTTCAACTCCATATTGCCTGTGCCTTTGAACTCCTCAAAAATCATGTCGTCCATTCGGCTTCCCGTGTCAATGAGTGCCGTAGCAATAATGGTGAGACTGCCTCCCTGTTCCACCTTACGAGCCGCCCCGAAGAATCTTTTGGGCCGATACATAGCCGCTGGGTCCAGACCGCCCGACAGAGTTCGCCCACTGGGCGTTACGGTCAAGTTGGAGGCCCGAGAGAGGCGGGTAATGCTGTCCAGCAGAATCACCACATCTTTCCCCTGTTCCACTAAGCGCTTGGCTCTTTCCAACACAATTTCCGAAAGCCGCATGTGGTTTTCTGGCATTTGGTCAAAAGTGGAGGCTATAACCTCACCCTTCACTGACCGTTCGATGTCCGTTACTTCCTCCGGGCGTTCATCAATGAGCAGCACTATAAGTATGCATTCGGGCGCGTTTTTAGTGATGCTATTGGCCAACTGTTTGAGCAGGGTAGTCTTTCCCGCTTTAGGGGGAGACACGATGAGACCTCGCTGTCCTTTGCCGATGGGAGTAATGAGGTCCATAAGGCGCATGGAAACGTCGTGGGGCCCGGTTTCCAGTTTGATACGCGGCTGGGGATAAATAGGGGTTAATTCCTCAAAGGGAGTGCGATTTCGTGCTACCTCCGGGTCTTCTCCGTTAACTGCCTCAATGCGCAGGAGGCTAAAATAACGCTCTGTTTCCTTGGGAGGACGTACTTTCCCGGAAACCAGGTCGCCGGTCTTCAAACCGAACCGTTTTATTTGGGATTGGGAAACATAGACATCGTGCTCTGGACTAACCTGATAATTGTGGTTGAGGCGCAGAAAACCATATCCCTCCGGTAGGATTTCCAACACCCCTTCCCGGAAAATTAGCCCGCTTTCCTCCGTTTGCGTCTCCAAAATCTTGAAAATGAGTTCCTGTTTGCGCAGGGTACTGTAGCCGGTGACTCCTATTTCGCGGGCAATCTCGTGCAATTCGGCCAGAGTTTTCCCCTTAAGTTCATTAAGTTCCCAGGGTTCCACATGCGGAGGCGGAGGTTCCGAGGGCAATTCCGCCGGAGGTTCCACTTGTACTGGTGACACCTCCTCCGGCAATTCCTCCTGGGTTTCCGGTCGTACAACTTCTTCCAATTCCAATACTTCTTCCACGGTTACCTTCTCCTTTCCTTCAACATAGATGAACAATAGTCAGCCCCTAACCATCCACCCTGAACGCTGACCGCTAAAGGGCTGAACGTTTACTTACCCCCCTATTCCAGACGGTCCAGGATTACATGTAGCCAATGAGGCAAATAAACGCCGGTTCCCAATGCTATCCACAATCTCCCTGACATCTGCCGAAGTTTTTCCGCCATGCTCCATCCGTAATACTGCTGTCCCCAATAGAGAACTGGTAGGGCCCAAAGCATCAAATATATCAGCCGGGTGAGGGGCCCCCAGAGCCAATGATGGGACACTCCGCGATGGCGAAACAGAAAGGCATAGGGTTTCCAGAGGAAAGACAAAACTGACCAATGGCGACGACTGTTACACTGTTCCAAATCCAAGTCAGGCGAGAGGAAAAAAGTCATGAAGAGATAAGTACCGGCAAACACCATTACCTCTAACCAGCCAATTTCCAACCAACCCAATCCCCATCCTCCTCCTACCGCTAAGAGCACCAGAATCAACCAGGTCAAGTTAACCAGGTTATGTACCCGCCCTTCCGGCATGGTCTATTCCTCGGTCTTACCTATCACCCCGATAAAGGGTAAATTACGATACCGTTGAGCATAGTCCAAACCATACCCCACCACAAAGCAGTCGGGTATCTCAAACCCGCAATATTCCACTTCCACGGGCGTCTCCCGCCGGCTGGGCTTGTCCAGTAAAGCACATACCCGCACGCTGGCCGCTCCCTGCTCTAACAGGAATTTCCGCAGCCGGGCCAAAGTCCAGCCGGTATCCACTATATCCTCTACGATTAACACGTCCCGACCTTTAACTTGGGGACATAGATACACTTCCACCTCGCGACTGCTTTCCGTAGAATTCCGGTAACTGGCTGCCCCAATAAAATCCATTTCTACTGGAATGTCCAGCACGCGCACCAAATCCGCCAGGAAAACCACGGCCCCTTTTAGCACCCCCACCACTAAGGGGGTTTTCCCTGCATAATCCCGGGAAATTTCTGCTCCCAATTCTCTTACTCGCTGTGCTACCTCCTCCGCCGTGAAGAGAATGCGCTCAATGTGGCTGTCCATTCGCCCCTATTCCCATTCAATAGTAGCCGGAGGTTTGGAACTAATGTCGTAAACGCATCTATTAACCCCCGGCACCTCATTGACGATACGGGTAGCAATGCGTTCCAAAACTTCGGCGGGCAGTTGGGCCCAGTGAGCAGTCATGAAATCATCGGTGGTCACTGCGCGCACAATGATAGGGTAAGCATAAGTTCGGTGGTCTCCCATTACTCCCACGCTGCGAATGGGAGCCAAGACGGCAAAAAACTGCGAAACCTCCCTGTGCAGGCCAGCCCGTTCTATCTCTTCCCCAACAATGGCGTCGGCCTGTCTGACAATCTCCAATCGTTCCCGGGTAACCTCCCCCAAGATGCGAATGGCCAATCCCGGTCCGGGAAAGGGTTGGCGGTACACAATCTCGGGCGGCAATCCCAGTTGTTCCCCCACCCGGCGTACCTCGTCCTTGAACAAATAACGAAGGGGTTCGACCAGTTGAAACCCCAAATTATCAGGCAATCCCCCAACATTGTGATGGGTTTTAATGGTAGCTGCAAATTGCGTACCACTTTCAATTACGTCAGGGTAAATAGTGCCCTGGGCTAAAAATTCAAAAGGTCCTAACTTCCTGCTTTGTTCTTCAAATACAGTTACAAACTCCTGCCCAATCCGCCGCCGTTTTTCCTCTGGGTCCTCTACACCCTGTAAGCAAGCCAGAAACCTTTCCCTGGCGTCCACCGTGACCAAGTGCATTTTGAAGTGTTCACCAAAAGTTCGTTGAACTTGTTCCGGCTCCCCGGCTCGGAGCAAACCGTGATTGACGAACACACATACCAATTGATTGCCCACTGCCCGATGCACCAGAGTAGCCGCCACGGCCGAATCTACCCCCCCGCTTAAGGCACATAACACTCTACCGGCCCCTATTTGTTCCCGCAGTCTGGGTATCGCCGCTTGGACGAAGGAGGCCATACTCCAAGTGCCTCGACACCTACACCCGCGGGTTAGGAAGTTGTACAGGATTTCACGCCCCCGGCGGGTATGGGAAACCTCCGGGTGGAACTGTACCCCATACAGGTGGCGGTGTTCATCAGCCGCAGCCGCATAAGAGCAATTGGCCGTACGAGCCAGAGCAACAAACCCGGCGGGTAAAGCAACCACTTCATCCCCATGGCTCATCCAGCACCGTAACTGTGGAGGAAGGTCGGCAAACAGATGGTTAGGCTGTAAAACCTCTAATTGGGCCGGTCCATATTCCCGCTGCGCACTCGCCCGCACCTCACCTCCTAACAGATGGGCCATTAGTTGAAATCCATAGCAAATCCCTAAAATGGGCAATCCCAACCGGAATATTTCTGGGTCACACCGCGGCGCATTAGGTTCATAAACGCTGGCAGGGCCTCCGGAGAGAATAAGCCCTTGAGGACGCTCCCGAAGGATGTCCTCCGCCTTTACCTTGCCGGGAACAATTTCGCAGTAAACCCCACACTCCCGCACTCGGCGGGCAATGAGTTGGCTATACTGCGCACCGAAGTCTAAAACGAGGACCTTTTCTTCCACCACGGGGATTGGGTCATTCACACCCCGAGTCTCCTACTGCCAAATCCATCCGGATGGCTAATAATATGGTGGTCAAAATTGTGCCTGCGTGCGGATGGTTGGAGCACACGGATTTCCTATCCTTTAGCATACCACCTTTTGTCCAAGTTGTCAAGGGGGGTAACAAATTTTTTACCTGAAAGTAACTTGACAAGGTTAACTTTAAGCCCCCTGGGCTTAAGAAGGTAAAGGTAGCGAGGAACGTTCATTCCTCGCTACCTCGAAAACAAGTGGTGGTTACTCCTCAATAACCGCTAAAACGTCCCCCTCGCGCATGATAATGTACTCTTCCTCCCCGATCCTCACTTCAGTACCCCCGTATTTGGCAAAGAAGATACGGTCTCCCACCTTCACTTCCGGGGAAACACGCTCCCCACTTTCTAACAACCGTCCCGGCCCTACCGCCAGCACTTCACCTTCCTGGGGTTTCTCCTGGGCTGATTCGGGCAGGACAATGCCGCCTTTGGTTTCCTCCTTGGGTTCCAAGACCTTGACCACAATCCGGTCCTCTAAGGGTTTCAGTTCTATCATGGTACTACCTCCTTTCTAACCCCGGATAAGGAATACTCCCCTAAGCAAAAGGAGTCTTCCCTATCCTTCGGCTCATTTGCCTTTTGAACCGATTTGGGGTATAATCAAATATGCCATGTGCGAGGTCGAAATTCGTCCCTGTGCCTGGCGTGAATTGCTCACCGTCTATCGCATCCACCAGGCGGCGTTTGATTTTCCTTACGGCTTCTCCCGTTTTGTGTATTACAAACTTTTCGCGCCGCGGGGGGTCTTGGTAGCCCTAAGAGACCAAAAGATAGTAGGTTATATTATTGCCACTACTGCTTGGTACTGGCCTCCCCATCGAGTAGGAGAAATCGTATCCCTGGCTACCGTAGCCCATGCCCGCCGTACCGGGGTTGCCTCTGCCTTGCTTACCACAGTTCTCCAGAGTTACACCCGTGCCGGCTTGCGCGAAGTTTATCTGCAAGTAGCCGTCAATAACACCGCCGCCCTTGGTCTTTACCGCAAATTCGGTTTCCGTCAAGAACGGCGGCTCGCTCGTTATTACCTTGACGGGCGGGATGCCTACCTCATGCGCTGCGAATTGCCTTTTACTCCTCCTCCAACAATCCCTCCCGCCGCAGCAGCCCCTCGATGTCGTCAATTGGGTAAACCCGGCCGGTAAGGAAGCAGTGGAGCAGATATTGACCGCTTTGGTTCCAAGAGGTATTGGGCAAGATGATACGCGTTTCCCGCTTTCTACAACAGGGGCAACGTGGCTTTAATTCCATCAATTTTTCCTCATCAATGCGCATTGCTGGCTCCTTATCCCATCTGGTAGTTAGGTGCCTCTCGAGTAATGGTTACATCGTGCGGATGACTTTCCCGCAATCCGGCCCCAGTAATAGTAACGAATTTAGTCTGGGTTTGGAGTTCCCGAATGGTCCGCACCCCACAGTAACCCATTCCTGCCCGCACCCCTCCTACCAATTGGTAAACCAGTTGGGCCAAAGGCCC
The DNA here is from genome assembly GCA_012961305.1 of Armatimonadota bacterium. Lineage (GTDB taxonomy): Bacteria > Armatimonadota > UBA10988 > UBA10988 > DTZQ01 > DTZQ01. The sequence continues at coordinate 17,020 of DTZQ01000226.1, forward strand.
CTTGTAGGGCACCCGTCCTTCAACCCCCTCTGGGACGAACTTGCTCTCCGCCATACCTCCCTCTTGGAAATACCGGTCCGCGCTTCCCTGTTTCATTGCTCCCAGGGAACCCATGGCCCGGTACTCCTTGTAGGTTCGCCCTTCAAATAATACTGTTTCCCCCGGACTCTCTTCGGTCCCGGCAAAAAGGCTACCAATCATTACCGCATCGGCCCCGGCAGCCAAGGCTTTGGTAATGTCCCCAGAGTATTTAATCCCTCCATCGGCAATGAGAGGAACTTCATACTCCCGCGCTACCTCCGCACAGTCCATAATGGCCGTAATTTGGGGCACACCGGCCCCCGAAATTACCCTGGTAGTACAAATAGAACCCGGTCCCATGCCCACCTTTACCGCATCGGCCCCGGCCTCGATGAGGGTCCGAGCACCCTCCTCCGTGGCCACGTTCCCCGCAATAATGGCGGTACGGTTTCCAAATTCACTTTTAAGACGTTCCAATGTGCGCAGCACTCTTTGGGAATGTCCGTGGGCGGTGTCAATTACCAAAACATCCACGTCGGCTTCCACCAAGGCCCAGGCCCTCTCTGGAGTGTCTGGCCCTGTACCCACCGCCGCTCCCACTCGCAACCGTCCCAGTTTGTCTTTGCACGCGTTAGGATATTGGATGACTTTCTGGATGTCCTTAACGGTAATCAACCCCCGCAGCATATAATCCTCATCCACCACCAGCAACTTTTCAATCCGGTATTGGTGCAGCAGTTCCTTGGCTTCTTCCAAAGTCGTACCCATGGGGACGGTAATAAGATTTTCGCTGGTCATTAACTCGGACACCCGCCGGCTGCGGTCGGTCTCAAAACGCAAATCGCGGTTGGTCAGAATGCCCACCAACTTGCCTTTCTCATCGGTGATGGGCACCCCAGAAATATGGTAACGAGCCATGATATCCATGGCCTCTCCCACCCGCGCGTTCGGTGGTAAAGTGATGGGATTCACAATCATACCGCTTACCGACCGCTTGACTTTGTCCACCTCGCTGGCCTGGTTTTCAATGCTCAGATTGCGGTGAATCACTCCCAAACCGCCTTCCTGAGCCAGGGCAATGGCCAGCCGGGCTTCCGTTACCGTATCCATGGCCGCACTCAAAATGGGAATGTTTAACTTAATGTCTCGGGTCAATTGAGTGGTTACATCTACTTCTTTGGGCAGAACTTCCGCATATCCTGGTACTAACAGTACATCATCAAAAGATAATGCTTGTTTCCATATTTTACCTTCCATTTTTGCCCCTCCTTTCACCACCGAGGTAACCACCGGCCAATCCAACCCAAAGAACGGGCTCCCCAGAACCGGTGTCCTCCTTCAAAAACCTCCATATCCAGACGCTCGCCCGCCCCGAGTGCATCGTAAGCGTAACGCAACTTCAAATAGGCCTGGCGCGCATTGTTGATAGGGAAAAGCGGGTCTCGTTTGCCCTGTTCTAAGAAAAGTGGTCGGGGAGCAATTAAGGCCGCTACATCGGGCAGGTCGGCTATTTGGGCTAAGCCTGGTAGGTAATAACTCTCAGACTGTTTTTGGTCCACCAGAACCGCTTTCCAAGTGCCAAAAAAGCCACTTATTACTAGGCATTGAAACCGTTCATCTAAAGCGCTGGCCAAGAGGGCAATCCAACCGCCCAAGCCAAATCCGAGACAGCCCAATTTCTCCTTTTCCACTTCCGGCCGAGTTAATAGATAATCTGCGGCCCGCCAGACGTCCCACACATTTCTCCCTAATAACGACTGGCCTATCAAACTCCCCAGGCGCGCGGCCCATTCCTGGTCTTCCTCCCGCTCGCCGTATCCTCGCAAGTCAGGGGAGAGGGTAACATATCCTCCCTCCGCCAATTGCCAGGCCATATCCGCATGGCAACCCCGGTCCACCAAGCCGATGCTTTCGCTCTTGCCCGGCCCGTGGTCATGCAGACAAATCACGGCAGGCCGTGGTTGCTTCCCTTCCCTGGGTCGCAACACGAAAGCCGGCACCGCCAGCCCTGGTTCGCTATCAAAAACCACCTTTTCCACTACGCAAGAACCCTGCTCCCACTGGGCTAACGTTTCCGGCTGCAAGGGACAACGGGATTCCTCCAGTCCTCCTAACAGCCGCCGCAACTCGGCTCGCAGTCCCTCTCGCCATTTCTCTATCTGCTGAGGGTCGAAAGCAAAGGCCGGGGTAAAGTGGTCATAGGCCCGCCGCCAAGTCGCTATGGTTTTCCCCTCATAAGGACGTGGATTTCGCCGGATCATAACTTTAGAACCCCGCCTGGGCCAACTTACATCGCAGCGCTCCTATCGTCTGCTGGTAACTCTTCCCCTCCAGAAAGACGCTTGAGCTCCCGCCGACTACAACGTCGGCTCCAGCCCCGGCAATCTGCACGATGTTGTCTGGGCTGACCCCACCATCTACCACCAGGGCCACCGACAGCCCCCGTTCATCTATCCAAGTCCGTAGCCGCTCAATCTTGGCCAACATAGGGATAAGAAACGGCTGCCCCGCAAAGCCCGGATTAACCGTCATCAGGGTAACCGAGTCCACATAGTCCAGCACATACTCAAGCAGGGTCAAGGGACTGCCCGGGTTCAAGGCCACTCCCGCCTGAACCTCAAAACTTTTGATGAGTTGTATGGTTCGCAGTAGATGCACACTTGCCTCCGCGTGTACGGTCAAAGTGTTACTGCCGGAAATAACAAACCGCTCAATATGCGGGTCCGGATTGTACACCATTAAATGGGTAGAAAAAGGCAAATCGGTCAGAGGGCGCAAAGCCTCAATTATTCCTGCCCCCAAGGTCAGATTGGGCACGAACTGTCCATCCATTACGTCGAAATGTAGTAAGTCTGCCCCGGCTGCCTCCAGACGGGCCACTTCCCGACCCAAGTCGGTGAAATCCGCACAGATAATCGAAGGAGCAATCTTAATCACCGTCTTCTCCTGCTATTCCCTCCGCTGTACAGAAGCAGGGCTTCTGTACTCCAGAGGCCCCCCTACCCTACCCCACGTTCCATTAGGGCCACTGTTTCCTCCCAGGACCGCAAGCCCGTGGTGGCTCCCATGGCGGTGACGCACCAGGCTCCGGTGGCATTAGCCAAAGCCGTCGCCCGTTTTAAGTCCCAGCCCATTACCAAACCCGCCAAGAACCCCGCGGCGAAAGCATCACCGGCTCCGGTGGCATCCACCACCTCCACCGGATAGGCAGGAAGATAAAACTCCTCCTCTGCAGTACGCACGTAGCAGCCCCCTTCGCCCATTTTAAGGGCTACCACCCCAACGCCCCAGTTCAGTAGGAATTCGGCAATCTCCTCCGGCTCCTCGCGCTGGGTAATCATGCGCGCCTCCTCAATGCTGGGCACGAAGTAGTCCACATGCGGCAGACACGGCGCCAACACCTCCAACCACTGACCGCTGGGATCCCACACAGTATCCAGGGAAGTTTGTACTCCGGCCTCTCGGGCCGCCTGCAAAATCCGGGCCGTAGGTTCCCCGTCCAGTTGAGGCAGCAGCAACGCCCCCCCAATATGCAGTATTTTGGCTTCCCTGACCACTTCCCATACGACATCCTGCTCCATGAAATCCGCGTTGGCTCCGATGTAGTGGATGAAACTGCGTTCTCCCCCGCTTTCCACCAAAGCCATCGTAGCCGCAGTGGCCGCCGTATCCGAACGCACTACCCCTCGCGTGTCAATCCCCTCCCCCTCTAAAGTGCGTACCACAAAATCGCCAAAGCCATCGTGTCCTACTTTGCCCAGTACCGCTGTATTTATTCCCAACCGGGCCAGTCCCACACCCGTGTTCGCCGCACAGCCGCCAATGCTTAGGGTCATCTCCTCCACCAGCGTTAACCGCCCTCGCTCCGGCAATTCGTCCACCGGCCGCGCGACTACATCTGCTACCAAGATGCCCAAACAGGCCACATCGGCCATGTTCCTTACCCAACCTTCCTATCCTTGAGGTAGACCTCTTTGGCGTTTTACGGAATCACATCCGCTCCGGCGCTCCCACCCCCAATAATCCCAGGGTACTGCGTAAGACCGTCCGCGTCGCCTGGACTAAGCTCAATCGCGCCCGAGAAAGGGCCGGGTTTCGCCGGTCGAGCACTCGACATTGGGTATAGAAATTGTGAAACTCAGTGGCCAATTCCTGCGCATAGCGGGTGAGGCGGTGAGGTTCCCGCCGCTTGGCCGCTTCTTCCACCTCCTCCGGAAACGCGACCAGGGCCTTCAGCAACGTCCGCTCTGCCGGATGGGTTAACTGCTCCAAAGGCCCTAAATCCTCCCTGCTCCACATCCGGTCTGCCTCCGGTTGGCGCAGAATGCTGCAGATGCGCGCATGAGCATATTGGACGTAATAAACTGGGTTCTTTTCCGACTGCTCCTTGGCTAAATCCAAATCGAATTCGATGTGACTGGAAGCCGAGCGAAGAAGGAAAAAATAACGTGCTACGTCAGGCCCTACTTCGTCCAGCAGTTCATCCATGGTCACGAAATTGGCCCTGCGGGTGCTCATGCGCACCTGTTGACCGCCCCGGGTAAGAGTGACGAACTGGTAAAAGACAACCTCAATGGGCTTGGGGTCATAGCCCAAAGCCCGTAAGCCGGCC
>DTZQ01000227.1 GCA_012961305.1 Armatimonadota bacterium
CAAGCAACGCAACGGCCCCACGGGTACAATTAAATTGGGCTTCCTCCGGCGTTATAAACTGTTTGTGAACTTGGAAGAGTACCGCTCAGGGCAATGGCCCTCGCCTTCCTAACTCGACAAGGTTAAATTCGCCGTTAGACCTGCCCCAGATTGAAATCTTGACTCCAGTCGCCAAGTCGGTGGGAAACCGAGGGAACCAACTTCCGTTGGTTTGGTAAAGGTAGTCCCGAGTTTGAACTCTGGGCGAGAAGGCTGAATTTCCTTTCCCAAAACGAACTTAAGTCCGGCGGCATCGAAGTTAACCTTGTCGAGTTAGGGTGCGAGGGTTGACAACTGATGGGCTTATCCTAACTTACGACGAGGGCTGTTGGGCAGAATTGATGGTCGTGGCTGCGGAGCCTACTCTGGGCAGCAACGCGGAGACTTGACAGGGGAACGGAGGTATGCTATACTCTGAGTTGACGCGGTTGGGCGAGTTGCTCCGCCAGTTATACCTTGAGGAAGTGAGGATGAAACTATGAAACACCTATTGCGCTGCTGGGTAATAGGGCTCGGTTGCCTTCTGGCCGGGTGGGGCTGCGGTTCGGGAGACGACCCCCAGGTGCCCCCGGCACAGGCACTCTATCCAGATACGCGGGGCACGGGCATTATTAACTTCTTCGACGGGGCCGCTTCGCTGACTCTGGTGAACTCTGTGGCCGTGGCCCTGCGGCAGCCTACGGACCCGCCTGACCAGTGGCGGCTGTATGTCCTGTTCGGCCTCAATGCGATAAACATTCGGGCGGTTCCCACAGATGCGTTGGTGCTGAAAGTGGAGGGTGTTTCCCCCACTGCTCAGGTGGCCATCGAATTGCCTTCCCCCAGCATCCAACTGGCCCTGCACACGGGATTTAACCAAGCCCTGTTGGTCACTCAGGCGGCCGCGAGTGTGAAAAACATCCTCAGCGAAGCCACGGAAGGGAGGGGTGGGTTCTTCATTTTGGAGCCCTTCCGGCAGGGGGAGTTTTTCGACGAGCAAAGCCGTCAAGTTCGCTTGCAAAACGTGACCCTGCGTGACCCTCACACGGGCGTGAAAGCCGTGCTGCGGCTCACCATTCCCTTTACCCTTACCTCCCGTCCTCCAGGGGATTTCCTGCGCTATGTGAGTCAACTGGGTTTGGACGTTTTCCCCACCGTTGAGGAAGAAGAACCCGGTTTCCCCACCCTTCCTGGGCCGCCCGGCTGAGGTCGGGTATTCGGTCGGTAAGGGTAGGATTAAAAAGACCGCCAGAGGGGAAAAATAGTAGTGCTATGGATGCTGCAACACGCCTGGATATGCACGCGGCACAGGACATCCTGCACCGGCTCATCCACAACATTGAGCAGGTTATCCTGGGCAAGCGAACCACCATCGAACAGACGGTGGTGGCTTTGCTCTGCGAAGGTCATGTGCTCATTGAGGATGTGCCCGGAGTGGGCAAAACCATGCTGGCCCGGGCCCTGGCCTGCTCGTTGGGGTGCACCTTCAAACGCATTCAATTCACCCCGGACATGCTGCCCTCCGATGTGACCGGAGTGTCCATCTTCTATCAGCAGACGAGTGAGTTCCGTTTCCGCGAAGGGCCCATTTTCGCCCACATTGTGCTGGCCGATGAGATTAACCGGGCTTCCCCCAAAACCCAGTCCAGCCTGCTGGAGTGCATGGAGGAGCGTCAGGTGACGGTGGACGGTCAAACCTATCCCCTCCCCCGGCCTTTCCTGGTCCTGGCCACGCAGAACCCCCTGGAACATGAGGGAGTCTATCCCCTCCCGGAGTCGCAATTAGACCGCTTCCTGCTGCGCTTACACGTAGGCTATCCCGAACGCACCTGGGAAAAGGCCATGATTCAGCGGCAGAAATACGGCCATCCCATTGAAACCATTGGGGCTGTGGTGTCGCAGGAGGAGTTGATGCAACTGCAAGCCTTCGTGCGGGACGTACATGTTGAGGACCCGGTGTATGACTATCTGTTGGAAATCGTGGGCCGGACCCGACAGGATGAACAGGTGTACGTAGGGGCGAGTCCGCGGGGGAGTTTAGCCTTAGCCGCGGCGGCGCGGGCCTGGGCCACCCTGCGGGGCCGGGATTACGTCCTACCCGACGATGTGAAAGCCATGGCCGTGCCCGTGCTTGCCCACCGAATGCTCATTAAACCCGAGGCCCGGCTGGGTGGCCTGAGTGCAGAGCAAATTGTGCAGGACATCCTACACAGCGTCCGGGTGCCGTAATCCGGTGACCCTTCACCGGAGGAGGTGGTTACTGGTGGGGGGAACCAGTAACCAGGTGGTAGCCGGAGGGTGGCTATCATCTGCCATCCGCCAGGGTGGGATGGAGGGGGAGAGAAAAATCATGTGGCGTTCGCGGAAAGCGCGCTATCTGGTGCTCACGGGACTTTGCTTTTACCTCATTGCCCTGGCCAATGATGCGCTGCCCATGTACGTGTTGTGCTGGGCGACCCTGAGTTTAGTAGTTGCTGCTTTCATGTTGGCCCGGTTGGGCCTGAGTGGTCTGGCTGGTGAGCGGCGCCTACCCCGGCTGCGAGTTTTCCCCGATGAGCCGGTGGCCGCCGCCCTCAGCCTTCACAATCGAGGCTCGTTCCCTAAATCCAACTTGCTGCTCAGGGACGAGTGGCGGAACCTCACTTTGCATCAGGACTCGCAGCGGACCCGTCTGTTGAGTTGGCTGGGGGGCGAAGAGGCAACCCAGGTGGAAATCCCCACCAAACTGCCCCACCGTGGACATTACCGGTTGGGGCCAGTCACGGCAATCGCCATGGACCCTTTGGGCATTTTCGAGGCCCGCCGCTGTTTGCAGGACACGGAAAAGACGGTGGTAGTTTATCCGCGCCCCGTACCTTTGCCTCATTTTCGGCTGCCGGCCGCGTGGCAACATGACTGGCAGCCGGAGCGCCACCGCTATCCCCGCGATGATGGTCTGGAATTTCACAGCATCCGGGAGTATCAGGAGGGGGACGACTTGCGCCGGGTACACTGGAAGACCACGGCCCACATGGGGCGATTGTACATTCGGGAGTTCGAGCAGGAAACCGCGGCGGTGGCCACCGTGGTGTTGGATTTACATCGCGAGCAGGTGTTCGGGTCCGGGTTCAGTTCCTCTTTGGAAACCGCCATTGTAGCGGCCGCCTCGGTGAGCCAACGCCTCCTGGAACTGGGCTATCGGCTGCGGTTTCTGGCCTATGAGAAGTTCCCCGTAGACCTGGGGCCAGGACAGGGGCAGGAACACTGGTATCGGATTTTGGAGGTCCTGGCGGTGGCGGAAGGGAAGGGCCAGGTGCCACTGGCCGCGCTCCTCAACCAGCATTTGCCGACGCTGACCTGCAGTCTGCCCTTGGTCGTCATTACCGGCACCACCGCCCCGGAAGCAGCAGCGGTATTAGCCCACCTGCGCCAGGCTAACCAATGGATAGTACTCGTCGGTTTGGCTGGACACACTTTCCTGCCGCCGGTGGAAGACCTGGCCTCTGAAGCGGGGGGGAAACTGCTTTCCCTGCGCCAACGTCTGCGGCAGTTCTTGAGGATAAAGGCGGAGAGGGAGATCAAGGTTCGTGAGAGGACAGCCAAGGGGAGGGCAGGGCCAGAAGGTCGCCGGGAATTGCAGGAGGCCGTGGAGGCCTTTTGGACCCGCCTGCGGACGTCGGGGGTAGCGGTTTTGCCGGTGGGTGCGGGCGCTGATTTAACCGCCAGCATCCGGTGGGAAGCCTGAGGAACATGAGCAAGCACTCCCTCCAAACAGCGCCGAAGTTTGGGCCGGTAGATGGGTCGCTCTACGGGGCGGGGTTAGTGGTAGTGCTGTCCGGGCTGTTAGGAGCCTGGCCCCTGCTGACCCTGCCTGGTTTTCGGTTCTGGATGTTGCTGCTGATTGGGGCAGGGATACCCTGTAGTGTATGGCTGCGGGCGCGAGGCGCACGCCGAGTGACGGTCAACCGGGCGGTGGGACTGGCCGCCTTGCTCAGTGGTTTGGGCTTAATTTCGCTGTTAGTACCTCTGCGCTGGCTGCTGAGGCCGGGCTTTCTTCCCCACCAATTGGTCTATTGGGACGGGATGAAGTTCTTGGTACATGCCATCACCTGGGTTATTGCTTTTCGCTGTTTTACTCTGCTGACCGACTTGGACGTGCTGCTGAGCATTGTTCCCAGCCTGAGCCTGTTGATTTTGGTCGCCATTTTGGAGAACAGCACCTACGTGCTGATATGGTTGGTGTCCTTCCTGGCCGGTTCCCTGTACCTGACCATGCGTCACCAGCAACTGCGCCTGCGGAACCGGGCCGATGAAATTATTGAGACCCGCGAGGGAGATACCGAATGGCGGCGGGACGTGCGTACCCTGGGGCAAATGGCAGGGCTAATAGGGATTTTCTCTGTGGTGATTGCCCTGCTGATGTCGGAACTCAATCTGCCCCAGGAACTAATTACCAACTACGGCTTAAAATTGGCGGCCCGTATTTCGCGGGTCCTGATGGGCCTAACCCAGACGCCCTATGCGGCCGTCTCCAACGAATTAGATGTGGGTAAAGGGTGGGGCTGGACGGGCAAAACCTTGCTCTTGCGGGTGCGGACAGAGAAACCGGCCCTGTGGCGGGGAAACGTGTACGACACCTACAATGGCCGCTGTTGGACGGTGAGCGATGCTGTTTCCCACTCCTTGGCTCACCGGGAGAGGGGAACCATGACTTATTGGCTGTCCCCTCTGCCGGAAGAACCACCTGAGGGGGGCAAGTTGTTTCGGCAGGAGTTCACCGTAGTGGCGCCCCAAATGGGCCTGCTATATGCGGCCTATGAACCCCTGACGGTAACCGTGGGGGGGGGCCGGCTGTACGAAAACCGCTATAAACGCCTGGACTACAACGGTTTTCTGTATCGGGGAACTAAGTACACCGTGATTTCCCGCCCGAAGGAAGCCTCTCCTGCTCGGCTTCGCCAAGCCCCCGCGAAAATTCCGCCCGCCCTGCACGCCCAGATGCAGCGCTACTTGCAGGTGCCTGACTGTGTTCCATCCCGGGTGCGAGCCCTGACGATGGTCCTATGTGCCGGCAGAACTAATAACTACGACAAAGTTAAACGATTAGAACGGTATTTAGCCGACACCCATACCTATACCCGCTCTCCGGAGCCCATTCCCCCCGGTCAGGAGGTAGTGGATTATTTCCTCTTCGAAATGAAGGATGGTTCCTGCCAGCATTTCGCTACTGCCCTGGCCATTATGGCTCGGCTGGCCGGGATTCCCACCCGTTTGGTGGATGGGTACACCAGCGGGGAACTCGACGTCCGGGAAGGGGTGTTCGAGGTGCGGGAAAGAGACGCCCATGCCTGGGTAGAAGTGTATTTCCCCCAGGAAGGCTGGTTTTCCTTCGACCCTACGGCCATGGCCACGGAAACCATCACCGGTCTGGGCAAACTCTCCGAGTGGCTGCGCACGCGCTGGCAGGCCTGGAACATCTCCTTGGGCCGCTGGCTGGCCCGGGTCAACGGGCGGCTGTTAGCGGTAGTGGGTGAGTTGCGGAGAAGGTGGTTGCCCCTGCTGGGCATTCTGTTAGGGGTAGGCGGGTTGATATTCTATCGCACCCGCACCTTGCGTCCGCAAACCCGTTGGCAGCCTCACCTTCGGCCCCGTCGTCAGGTGGCCCGGCAATATGAACGCATGTGTCGCTTACTGGCCCGCTACGGTTTACCGCGTCAGCCGTACCAAACGGCCTTGGAATACAAGCAGTTGGTGGCCCAGCGGTTTCCGGCGGTCGTCCCCTTCGTGGCCCGCATTGTGCACACTTATTTGGAAGGCCAGTACAGTCCCCGTATCCCATCCCCATCCCAATTGGCCGCCTGTGGCGAAGCCCTGCGAAACCTGGCTGCTCAACTGCGTCAGCCCAGGTCTTGACACTAAAGGCTCTGGGGATTACAATAGAGGTCAGAAGTAAGGAAAGAAAGGGTGAGGTTTATGACCCGTCGGATTCACAAAATTGCTTGGTTAGAACCAGCACGCTTTCCCTTCGGCTGGGAAGACCAAAACGTTTATCAGGGTATCCTTTTCCCGCGGGCTGGTCCCCGCATGGCCGGGTTGCTGGACTCCCTGGGCTATGATACCACGGTCATCTCCGGTGACTTATCTCCCTTTGACCTGGACGAACTTACGGCCAATTTCGATGCCGTTTGCATTTCAGTTATCAGTTGCACCACGCCCCACGGCCTCGTTTTGGGCAAGCAGTTGCACGACCGGGGATTGCCGGTGGTCGTAGGCGGTTACCAGTTCGCCCATCAAACCATGAGCAGAGATTCTCTGGCCCCCACCGAGGAAGCCCTGGACTTTGTCCCCTACGTAGTGCGGGGGGAGGGGTATCGGACTCTCCCCGAACTGCTGGAAGCCTGGGAAGGGCGGCGTCCCTTGTCCTCCGTGCAGGGATTATCCTATCGGGAGAACGGACGTAAATGTCACAATCCCGACCGTCCGCTAATGAGCCAGGAGGAAATCAACGCCCTCCCGCTGCCGCGATGGGACAAAGTCCGCCACCGCCATGCCATGAAAATTTTCTCGGTACATGGTCTTCTGGGCTGTCCCCGGCGCTGTTCCTGGTGTGCGGTGTGGCCCCGCGATGGCCGCCGCGTCCGCAGTACAGACCCCCAGGGCGTAGTGGACGAGTTGGAAATGGGACTGCGCACCGGCCACTACTGGCATGTGTTCATGTCCGCAGACAATTTCCCCATCCTCCCCGCCTGGGCGAAGGCGGTGTGCGAGGAAATCATCGCCCGCGGCATAAAAATACCCTGGACGTGCCAGGCTGAAGTGCAGGCAGCCAAGCGGAAAGACTTGGTAGCCTTGATGAAACGGGCGGGCTGTGTGCGCTGGTGCTTAGGTTTGGAGAGCATTTCCGACGAATCGCTGCGGGACTCGGAGAAAAAACAAACCGTAGCCGAGATGGAAGGGGCCATCCGCATCCTGCACGAGTACGACATCCACATCCACGGCATGTTCATCTGTGGCCTGCCCCACGATACCCCGGAAAGCCTCCGGCGCAGTGTGGACTGGGCCAAGCGGATGAAAATTGAGACCGTGCAGTTCCTCTGCCTCTCCGATTTGCCCGGTTCGCTGGACTATGAGCGCTATCGCCTCTGGGAACGTTCCTTCCGCCCCTTCACCGGCGACTACGCGGTGCTCAACTGGCTGTTCCTCAACGGCCATTACGCCCGCCTGAGCACGGAGTACATGTCCCTGGCCCAGGTGCAGGCCGCTTCCGTTGAAAACACCAAGCGTTTCTACTCCCTCCGCCAAGCCCTGGTTCCCACCTTCCTGCCCAATGGCGACGCCTTCCGCGCGGGCCTGCGCGAAGGGCGAAGTTGGTGGAGGAGCCTGGCCGCAGCCTACTGGCACAACTGGCTTACCGCCGGTTTGCGCTGGCGCGGATTCCTGCTCATCCGGCGTTGGGAACGCGTGCCCCTGAACCGCAAATACTGCCAACTGCTGCGAATGTCCCCCGAACAGGTGGCTGAGAAGGCCGAGGAACTGCTCCAATACCTGCCTTCCGAATGGCTAAAAGTGCTGCGGCAAGTGGGTCGCGAAAAGCGCGAACGGGAACAGTATCAGGTCTTGACTGCCGCTTCCTGAAACTCAGGCGCACTCCTCCGTCACCTTGTACACGGTGTCCCCAGCCCGCACTCGTTCCCGGACCTTAATACCTACCAGGTCGCCGACTTTGGCCTCCGTTATCGGCTGGTTCTGGATTTGCATGGATTCAATCACTTGTTCAAAATCGGTGGTGTGCCCTTTGATGTGGATGGTGTCCCCGATTTTAAGCGTGCCCGCCGTAATTTCAATGCCGGCCGCACTGGGCCGAGGAAAGAAATGAACAACCTTCCCCACTTCCACTTCGGCCATGATTTTTACCTCCCAATGCGATTTGTAATTACATTCGCCAGGGGGAAACCTTTTCCTCCCCCACCTGCCAAATTGCTTGACAATCGCCCCCAAAGGGGATATAATGAACCTGAGAGTAAAACTCCCGGAGGGAAAGCATCCATGATTCTGGAAGCCACGACGCCAACCCGGATTGATTTGGCCGGGGGAACCTTGGACATTTACCCCCTTTACGTTTTCGAGGGCGGGGGACTGACGGTCAACATGGGGATTGAGATGCGCAGTCACGTGCGGGTGGAAACTCGGGACGACGAGGAAGTATACATCCGCTCCGAGGACCTGCAGATGGAGTATGCGGCGCCGAACCTGGAGGCCCTCAACCCGACAGAGGCCGGGCCGTTAGACCTCATTGTGCGCATTTTGCAGTGGTATCGTCCGCCCACGGGGGTCAACGTCATCACCCACAACACCACTCCCCCAGGCTCCGGACTGGGTTCCTCCTCGGCCCTGCTGATTGCCCTCAGCGGAGCCCTCAACCGGCTCAACGGCGACCCCCTGGCGCCGGAGGACCTCATTGATGTAGGAGCCAATTTGGAGGCCCAGTCCATCCGCGTGCCTACGGGCAAACAGGACTACTACGCGGCTCTGTACGGTGGGGTGCAGGCCATTACTTTCGGAATGTGGAAAAACTCCACCGAACAGTTGGTCACCGAGGAGGAGACCCTATGTGAACTGGAAAACCGCGTAGTCCTGTCCTTCACGGGCGAGTCACGCTTCTCTGGCACGAGCAACTGGAACATGACCAAGCGGTACATTGAAAACACGGAGGACACCGTAGCCCACATGCAGGCCATCAAGCGCACCGCCTACGCCATGCAGGACTGCCTGCGGGCCGCAGACTTCGACCGTTTTGCCCAGGTACTACGGGAGGAATGGGAGAATCGCAAGCGGCTGGCAGAAGGGGTGACCAACGAGCGCATTGACCGCATCATGGGAGCAGCAGCCGAGGCGGGGGCCTTAGCCAGTAAAATCTGCGGGGCCGGAGGCGGAGGCTGTATGATTACTTATGCCCCGCCGGGCACGCGAGAGGCAGTCATTGCCGCTTTGGAATCCGCGGGGGCTCAGCACTTACCCTATCGCATTGCGCGGCAGGGGTTGACCCTGGAACAGCGGGAGTGAGGGGCAGGTCAAGTCGGGGTTGACAACTGTTCCCTACTCGGGCGGGCCAGCCTCTTCCCCTTCGTCCACTTCTACGGTGGTGGTGACGGTGTAGGTGAACTTGGCTTCCTTGGGAGGTTGTTGTTGCTGTTGGGGTTGCTGCTGAGGGCCGTAGCCGCCGGGCACGCCCGTCATCGGCTGGGGAGCGAGGCCACCACCTCCAAAACCAGCAAGGGGATATCCTGCTCCCGGCATCATCGGGCCCATTTGTGCTCCCGGAAAAGGCATGCCTGTTTCTGCCCCTACCGCTTCGGCGGCTTGGGCACCGGGCATCATTCCGTAGGGAGGCATGCCCATATAAGGCATAGGGGCTCCGGCCTCTGCTTGCGCGCCCGCACCGCCCCCCGGCATACTGTAGGGGACCATTCCTCCACCCATCGCCCCAGGCATAGGAACCCCTCCCGGCAGGGGGGCAGAGCCGGGCATGCTACCATAAGGGCCCATCATTTCCTGCATCATCTCCATTTCCATGCCAGGCGTTTCTTCCATTTCCTCTCCCATGCCTTCCCCCATCATTCCCGGCATTCCCGGATAGGGCATCTCTCCAGGAGCACCTGGCATTGCACCAAACTCCATCCCGCCCATGCCCGGCAGGCCTCCGTAACCTCCCATCATCCCCGGCACACCCGCCTGTTGCTGAGCCAACTGGACGGTAACGTTATGGGTGGTCTCTTCTTCAACCTTGATGACCTTGCCCAACTCATAGGCAAAATAGGTGGTGCGGGTGCCCCTGGTCTCGGCCTTCAGGGGAATTTGTCGCCCACCTAAGTTTAGGGTCAACTCGGTCGTGCCTGTGTACTCACTTTTGATGCGGGCGCATTTGTAGCCTTGCAGCCATTCTACCCCTTCAAAAGTGTGGTGTCCATCTACGGTGAGGACCTCCCGCTTCTCAATTTCAGCCAGGACCTTCATTTCGGAGTCCCAACTTTCTCCTACGCGCACCGGACGGTCAGGGAAAATCAGTTCCAACTGCCCGTAGCCGAAGTTCTCACCTCCTTTGCGGCGGCGCTTGATTTCACCGTTGTCCCGCATGAGGACGGTGAAAAACTTTCCCGCCAGCGGGAAGGGTCGCCGATTACTACCCTCGGGCCCCCGGTCGAGATAGCCATTTAGAATACGATGGCGCACGGTGGCATATCCGCCCTCGGTGTAGAAAAGTACCTGCTGTTTCCACCAAGCCCCCATGCCCCCACGCAGGAAGGAGAGGTCACCCAACCCCTGGGCATTCTCCCCCGGCTTGACGTTGGCCCGACTGTGGCCTTTGTACTGGTGGATGAGGCCCTTTTCCAAATCGTAGCGGAACAGAATACCCTCGGGCGGCAGGTCGGTCGGGGGGAGGTGGTTCTGCACCTGAACGTTCAATTCTGCTTGACCAATGGCCTCCCCGTTGCTATTGTGGCCAATGGCCAAGATTTTGTATTCTCCATCCTTCAAATCCCGCGTGTCCCATTCGTAGATAAAGGGGTACACAGTCGCGATTTTGAACTCCAAATCCTCTCCGCGACCGATGTAGTACATCACGTACCCCTCCTCGTTTTCCGCTCCCAAATCCGTTTGCACCAGGACCAATTCCTTCACCGGCGCCTCGTCGCTGGGACTCAGGAACGCCACCTGTTGGGCCTGTACCGCTGCTGCTAAGAGCAGCAGAAGAAGTCCTCCCCCCAGAAGGGAAAAGTTAGTCTGTCCACTTTTGCAGAGGGTTGCGCCTTTCATGTTGGTTCTCCTTTGTTTTCGGCCTCCAAGGCCGCGTGCAGTTTGTCGTAGGTCCTCAAAAGGTGCTCCGGGATGACCTTCGTTTCTCCCACCACCGGCATGAAGTTCGTGTCGCCCTGCCAGCGGGGAACGATGTGCAGGTGGATGTGCTCCACAATGCCCGCTCCCGCCACCTCACCTAAATTGAGGCCGATGTTAAAACCATCCGGCGACATTACCCGCCGCAGGCGGCAAGTCCACTGGGCAGTAAGCCGCATCATTTCCCCCAAGGGGCCCTCCGGCAGAGCAATCAGGTCGGCTACGTGGAGGTAGGGCACTACCATCAGATGACCATTGTTGTAGGGATAGGCATTGAGCATCACGTAACAATATTCTGCCCGCTGGAGAACGTAATGCTCCCGGTCGCACTCCGTTTCCCTGGCCCGCTGACAGAAAAGACATCCTTCTGGTTTCTCCTCCGCCAAAATGTAAGCCATCCGCCAGGGAGCCCACAGCCTTTCCACCTTTTTCTGCCTCCTGTTGTATTCCCCGTTTCCGCTCCTTCTAAACGCAGGGGGAACCCCTCCCTTATTATAACAGATAACGGAAAATTTTGCAACCTACACCAGTGGTGACAGAAACTGTAGGCCCCGAAGAAAACCCTCTTCTACGCCCAACTCTCGGTCTTCATGCTCAATGCTGAGCACTCCCTCGTAGCCCCCGCTCCGCAGGGCAGCCAGGTACGCGGCCCAGTCAATTCCTCCCTCTCCGGGGATGGAATAGCGCCACCACCCGGAGGCCTGATTGCCCACCCGGCGCAGGCGAGCCTGGTCAATGGTGGTGTCCTTGGCATGGGTGTGGAAAATCCGGGGGCCAAACTCTTTCACCGCTTGCAGGTAGTCAATCTGCTGCCAGTACAGGTGAGAGGGGTCGAAGTTCAGGCCGAAGTTTTCATCCGGCACCAGGGTGAAAATTTTGTCCCAGTGCTCCAAGTTCTGAATGTTGGTGGCGAACCAGTTTTCCAGAGCAATTTTTATGCCCCGCGAGGCGGCATACTTGACCAACGGCCCGTACACGCCAGGCACTTCCTCCTCGATGGTCTGCATTTTGGTCTTGCCCGGCAGGGGCATCCCTGCTCCAGTGCAGACTACTTCCACTCCCAACTGCCCGGCTGCGTTGATTAGTTCCCGCAGGGCGGCAGTGAGCCTTTCCCGCTGTCGCCGGTCCGGGTCGAGCAGGTTGGCATAACAAGCCAAACTGGAAAGGCGTATCTCCTGCTGCTCACAGAGATTGCGGATTTCTTTGGCCCGTTCGGGGGTGAAGTTGGTCGGGTCGAGATGGGGGCTGCCAGGCCCAGACGCCACCTCTAACGCCGCAAAGCCATTTTCGCCGGCCCAGCGAATCACTTCCTCCAACGAACGGTCGTGAAATGGAGCCGTCAGTAAACCGATGTACATGTTTCCTTTTCCCATAAGCACTCGGCCATCGGCCTTAACGTAGGTAAAACGTAATTACGCTTTACGTTTTACCCTCTACTCCTCACGCCTCCCGTTTCACAGGCAGGACAACACCTCCGGATTCACCAAATTGGGAGGACGTTCTCCCCGCAGGGCGGCGATGAGGTTCTCTGCGGCCATGGTAGCCATACGGGTGCGCGTTTGCACGCTCGCGCTGCCCACGTGAGGCACAATGACCACGTTGTCCAAAGTGAGCAGAGGATGCTCAGGGGGAATGGGTTCTGGGTCAGTTACGTCCAATCCGGCTGCCAAGATTTCTCCGTTCTTCAGCGCGGCGTAAAGGTCTTCCGTATTGATAATCGGCCCCCGGGCAGAGTTAACCACGATGGCCGTCCTTTTCATCTTGCGGAAGGCTTCCGCGTCCAACAGGTGACGGGTTTCCCCCGTCAGGGGGGTGTGGACGGTGATAAAATCGCTTTCGGCCAGAAGGGTGTCCAGGTCCACGAGTTCTGCTCCGACCTCTCTGGCCAATTCCTCGCGGGGTTCAGGGTCGTAATAGAGGATGCGCATTGCGAACCCCCGGGCCCGTTTGGCCACCGCGGAGCCAATTCGGCCCAAGCCAATTATGCCCAGGGTAGCGTGGTGTACATCCTGGCCCAACATCAGCCGCGGCCCCCAGGTCTTCCACTTGCCCGCCCGCACGTATTTGTCGCCCTCTACGATGCGCCGGGCCGCGGCCATTAACAGCGCCCAGGCCAAATCCGCTGTGGTATCGGTCAGCACGCCGGGGGTGTTGGTAACCATAATGCCCCGTTTCGTCGCCGTGGGTACGTCAATGTTGTCGTAACCTACGGCGTAATTGCTAATGACCTTCAACTGGGGCCCGGCCGCGTCCATTACCTCCGCATCAATTTTATCTGTCAACAGGGGCAGGAGGCCATCCTTACCCTGCACCTTTTCCAAAATGACCTCCCGCGGAGGGGGCAATTCGTCCTCCCACACCTCAGTATCGGCAAAGTCCCGCACCAAATCCAAACCCTTTTCCGGGATGAGGCGAGTAATCCAAACCTTCGGTCGGCTCACTTTGACCCTCCTTTCGTTTTTTCCTATTGTACTCCATTCTGCGCTAAATGTCAATGGTCTAATCAAACCTCTGCTGGTACGCTGTGGTTCGGGATTTAGGTCCTGCTCGGCCACCTTGGGGAGAGAGGAACCTGGTCCGCGGTTAATTTTACCTTAAACGAGGAAACTTGTCAAGCAACCGCCATTCCGCGCAGCCAGGCCCATACCCCTCGGGCCGCGTTGGGAACGAGGGCCTCGGCCAGGACGCGGGTGGCTTCCGCCGGGGTACGGGTCCACTTGAGGGCGCGTTGGGCTTGGTACAGGCGCAGGCGCAGTTTCTGCCAGGCGGTCCTGGAGGGCGCTGGGGCCATTAGAAAGGCCGCTAAAGGGGCCTGGGCAAGCCAACGGTACAAGGAGCGGGGCACGGGAGGACGTAAAGCATCCAGCGTCTCCTCCGGCACCGGGGCAGCCAACCAGCGGCGGGCCAGGTACAGCCCCGCATACAAGTACCGTTCTGCCTGATGCTGCTGGGCCAAGGACACTAACTCTTCCCAATCGGTTTCCCACCGAGCGGCCTCCAAAGTTAGGTCGTACAGGTGAACCAGCCGTAAAAGGCGCTTTAAGGCATCGAAGGCCGCATGGCAGGCTAAGTGGAGGAACCGCAGGGCGGGCTCAAGGGCTAAACCCGTCGCTGAACCCAGGGTAAAGGACTGTGCCCGCCCCCAGGCTGCCTGGGTAAGGTCCATCCCTAACCCAGGGGCATGCTCTGCCAGCCGCCAGTGGGGTTCCACCCCGGCCCACGGTCCTTGGGCAGGGCCCCAGGCCGAACCTAAGAACCCCAACGGCCAGTAGGGCTGACCGTGCTTGGGTGCCCGCCAGCCTAAGAACTCCTTCCGTCCCAGACCGGGCACAAATGCTTTAGCATAACCCAATTCCTTTAGCACCCGGTCCGCCCGCGGTAAATCCTCCAGCCGAAATAGCAGGTCCAAATCCCGCACCGGGCGCAGTTCTGGGGAGGGGTACAAAGTGCCTATCAGGGTCAAACCTTTGAGCAGAATAACGGGCACTCCTGCACTTTCCAAGGCAGTCAGTATTCGTTCTGCTTGGGCCTGGAGCAGCCGATTGCGCAGGGCAGTGTGTTGCGCTTGACGGCGCAATTCTTCCTGCACCGGCCGGGGTACTTCTGCCCGCCAAAGCCGATACAGGAGGGGAGCAACCCCGTGTTCCGCGGCCAGCCGTAGCCAGACCGGCCAATCCACGTCGGGGGGCGGTTCAGCGGGGTCGTTCCAGCGCAGGTTGTCAGCCAGTTGGGTAAGTGACATAGGCTTCCTACTCGGGGGCAGGACGGAAAGTCCCCTCAGTCCACTGATTTCAGAGCGTTAGGGGTCCCCATTAGGAGATTGGACAATGAGGTGCTCCGCGGTGAGGTGGGAGAGCAACTCTTCCACCGCGGCTTGGGCTTGGGCCAAAGTGGTATCGTATTCCTCACACAGACGGGTTGCAATCTCCTCTGGTGAGCAACCTTCAGCCAGCAGTTGCCAGATGCGAGTTCCCGTGGGGTTCAAACTGTAGTACCGCTTGTTGGTGAGGTTGAGCAACACTGCTTCCCCGTCATCCAGTACCGTGAAAACTACCTCTGGGGAAATTACCATGCTTGGCATTACCCTTCTCCTCAGTCCTTTACCCGGAGGGGCGCCGGTAATCGGCTCCCAAGACCACTACCAGGTCCACATCTATTTCCTGTCCCTTCAGTTCCAATTTTTCCTGGGAGGAAACTGTTCCTCCCACCAGAGCCGCTATCTTCCTGGCCGCCTCTGCTTTCTCCGTCAGGTCAATAACGGTCGTGTGTTCCGCCGGGAAGGTCAACTCCTCCGGGGGCAGGACGGGTTCAAATCCGGCCTCCCGTAGTTTGCGCGCCACCTTTTCCGTTGCCCCCAGGATGTTACTCCCATTGCAGACCAACACTCGGGGAGGACGATGGGCCTCTCGGATTTGCTCCCATAAGTCAGCGAGGACCTCTCGTCCCTCCAACTGGGGAATGAGATAGTACAAACCATTGATGCGGCGGGGCGTGGTGGGCAGTTGGGTAGTGACCACCTTGTCCAACGAAATTTGCTGCAGCCGGCGGGCCAAGTACAGGATTTGAGTCAAGGTTAAGTTCGTTTCCACATGTTCCCGCAACTGGGCCAAGATTTGCGGCAGTTTGGTTAAATTCTGCGGTGCCAAGGCCCGTTTAGCAAAGGCCTTCAGAAACTTCTGCTGGCGGACAATGCGGCCTAGGTCTCCTTGACTATCATGCCGAAACCGCACGTATTGCATGGCCTTATCGCCGTCCAAATGTTGCCAGCCCGGGTGCAAGTCAATGTACAATCCCTGGGCCCGGTCCCGGTAGCGCATTCGTTTCTCCACCTCCAATTCCACTCCCCCCACCGCATCCACCAGTTCCTTGAACCCGGCGAGGTCGGTGTGGAGGTAGTACTTGAGGTTGGTGCGGAGGAACTGGCGCACCGTTTTCAGGGCTAACTGCGGACCTCCGTAAGCACAGGCGGCGTTGATTTTGTCCCAACCGTGTCCCGGAATGACCACTCGGGTATCCCGGGGCAGGCTCAAAACCCCGGCCTGTTGCTCCCTCAAATCCACTAACAGCAGAATCATGGTGTCGGAGCGGCCATTATGCCATTGCCCGTCGGTGCCCAACACCAGCACCATAACCGTGTCATCGGGGAAGAAAGGATTAAAATGACGTTCTAAGAAGGAAGGCTTGCGGACAGGGTTTGGGAGCGGTAGGGGAGCGACCCTCAGGCCTGAAGTGTTGGTCTGACTTTGGGGGCGCACCTCCAGCCAGACAGAGTAATAGCCCAACGCGCCAGAAACCAGAACCACCGCGCTGAACAGGAAAAAATAAAACCAAAATCCCCGTCGGCGTTTGCGGGGAGGCAGGTGCCATTCATAGGTGTGCATCCTTGCACCTCAACAAGTTTGGTAGTATTTGTTTGCCGCCCGGCCATTGGGAATCAAGGCCTTAGCCGGCCACCCCCGCTAAAGCGTCGCTTCCAGAATCAAGGCCTTAGCCGGCCAGGTACAGCCGATGCTTGTAAATGTAAGCGGCTACCGGGTCAGGGGTCAAGTAGCGAATGGACCGCCCCGTGCGCACACGCTCGCGAATTTCGCTCGAGGAAATGTCCACGCCGGGAGTGCGCAGCGTTTGCACCTGTGGGGCTATCTCGGCAGCCAACTGCTGGCGAAACTCCTCGGCGTCATACCCGGGCCGAGTCACAGCCACGAAATGGCACAAATGGAGGAGGGTTCGATATTCGTACCACTCTGGCAATTGGGCCAGAGCATCCGCGCCGGTGATGAAATACCACTCTGCTTCCGGCGCCACTTCCGTGCGAAAGAAACGCACCGTATCCACCGCATAGGAGGGGCCGGGCCGGTCAAGTTCCACCCGGGACACCCTAAACTGGGGGTGGGTGACCGTCGCCAGTACGGTCATGGAATAGCGGTGGTGGCCGGCACAGGGCGGCTCGGCCTTAGGCAGGGCCGGTTGGCCACAGGGCACAAACCATATTTCTTCCAGGCCCAGGGCCTCCCGCGCTGCCTCGGCGGCCAAAAGATGACCATAATGAATCGGGTCAAACGTCCCACCCATTATGCCCATAGCCCGCATGGCTGTTAAGTCCACTATGGACTCAGGGGCTTCGACGCTCTAAGGGGCCCCCAAGCGCCGGGCTTCCAATTAAGTGCGAATTTGCCCCTCGCCATAAATGATGTATTTATAGGTAGTCAACTCCCGCAAACCCATCGGCCCGCGTGCGTGCAGTTTCTGGGTGGAAATGCCTATCTCAGCCCCCAACCCGAACTCGAACCCGTCAGTGAAACGAGTCGAGACGTTTACATAAACTGCAGCCGCATCTACTTCTTTGGTAAACGTGCGCGCATGGTTTAGGTCGCGGGTGATAATAGCCTCAGAATGTTTAGTGCCGTGGCGGTTGATGTGGGCGATGGCCTCCTCCAGGCTGTCCACCACCTTCACCGCCAAAATTAGAGCCAGGTACTCCTCATCCCAGTCGGCTTCCGTGGCTGGCTTGGCTTCCGGCAGGAGTTCGTGGGTGCGAGGACAGCCGCGTAGTTCAACTCCCGCCTGCTGCAGTCGGGCCCCTACGGCCGGCAGGAACTCGGCCGCAATCTCCTGATGCACCAGCAGGGTCTCCATGGCATTACACACGCCGGGCCGCTGGGTCTTGGCGTTAAGCACAATGGCCTCTGCCATTTTGAGGTCCGCGCTGGCGTCCACGAACACATGGCAGTTGCCCACTCCCGTTTCGACGACTGGCACGGTGGCGTTCTGGATGACTGCCTGAATCAGCCCTGCCCCACCGCGGGGGATGAGCAAATCCAAGTACTCGTTGGCCCGCATGAGGGCTCGGGCTGCTGCTCGGTCGGTGCTCTGGATGAGTTGAATGGTCCCTTTGGGCAGGCCCACACCTTCGGCGGCGGTGGCGATGACGTTGGTCAGTGCCCGGTTGGAATTGATGGCGTCCGAACCTCCCCGGAGAATAACCGCATTGCCCGCTTTGACACACAGGCCGGCCGCGTCCACGGTGACATTGGGGCGGGATTCGTAAATCAGGCCGATGACCCCGATGGGCACCCGAACCTGCCTGATTTCCAGGCCATTGGGCCGGCGCCAACCCTGCACTATTTCTCCCACCGGGTCGGGCAAGTCCGCCACCTGGCGCAGACCCCCCGCCATACTGCGAATCCGGTCCTCGTTGAGCATCAGGCGGTCAATCAGGGGTTCACTAACTTTGTTTTCCCGCGCCTGCTGTACATCTTCCCGGTTCGCCTCCAGGATGTACTCCTGCCGTTCACAGAGGGCATCAGCCATGGCCAACAGGGCCTCGTTTTTGAGAGCCGTAGAGGCGTGTGCGAGTTCCGCCGCTGCCTGCTTAGCCAAAGCCCCCTTCTCTCGGACCTCCTGTTCCGGTGTCATAAGTTCCTCCCAAACAAAAACCCGGTTTGCCTGGCACAAGTCGGTAACTTGGCCATTATTGCTCCGAGGCATCTGTGATTTTCACACTTCCACTAAGGTCAGATTGTTGCGGTGAATCACTTCCGGGTCGCCCGGGTAACCCAAGATGGCCTCAATTTCGTCGCTGTGACGGCCGCAAATGCGCTGGGCCTCTTCCGCGCTGTAGTTGGTCAAGCCGCGGGCCAGTTCTCGTCCCCGTTGGTCAAGCACCCGCACCACATCTCCACTGCTAAACTCACCGCGCACCTCTAAAACCCCCACCGGCAGAAGGCTCTTGCCCCTTTTGAGCAACATTTCCCTGGCTCCATCATCCACCACCAGGTCTCCCGCCGGAGGGCTACTGAAGGCCAACCAGCGCTCCCGGGTGCGCAACCGACGGGGCCGGGGCAGGAAAGTGGTGCCCAGGGGTTCACCCTCTACCACCCGGAGCACCACGTTGGGTTCGCGCCCGTACACCACCACCACCGTAGCCCCGCAGTTAGTCGCCACCCGCGCGGCCGCCACTTTGGTCGCCATTCCCCCCTGTCCTATTCCGGAAACCGAACCACCAGCGCTCTGTTCCAATTCCGGGGTTATTTCTCGCACCTCCCGCATCAAGCGGGCTCCCTGCCCTTTCTTCGCGGGAACGTAAATTCCTGCCACGTCAGTAAGCAACAGAAGCAAATCGGCATCTAAGAGGGCTACCACCTGAGCGGCTAAAGTATCGTTGTCGCCGAATTTGATTTCCTCAATGGCCACGGAATCGTTTTCGTTGACGATGGGAATGACCCTGTGTTCAAAAAGGGTGAGCAGGGTATTGCGGGCGTTTAGGAATCCCTCGCGGTTGGTAAAGTCGTTGCGGGTGAGTAAAACTTGGCCGGTGGTAAACCCTTCGTCGCGGAAAAACTCGGCATAGGTACGCATGAGCAGCCCCTGACCTACGGCTGCTGCGGCCTGCTGCTCGCGCATGGTTTTCAGTTTGGACAAGCCCAACCGCTTCATGCCGGCCCTAATAGCGCCCGAGGTGACCAGAACTACATCTCGGCCCTGCCGCCGCAGGATGCTCAACTGCTGGGCCAGGGAACGCATGTAGTTGAGGTCCAATTCGCCGCTTTCTCTGGTCAGCGTGCTGGTGCCCACCTTGACTACGATGGTCTGATACTGGCTCATTCTACGAAGTCAAACTCCACTTCGCCCACTCGCACCACATCGCCCTCGGCCACGCCCGATTCGCGCAGGGCCCGCAAAACTCCCAGCCGCCGCAACTGCTGCTGCAGGTGCAACACTCCCTCCGGGTTGTCCAAATCGGTCATGGCTACCAAACGTTCGACCTCCGGGCCGTGGACCACGAAAACCCCCGGTTCTTCCTCTTCCACCCGCAGGGTTTCTGCAACGGCCGGTGCGGGTGGAGGTTCCGAAGGCCGCAGTTCCGGTCGGGGCAGAGTTTCCAGCCGGTCCGCCAAACAGTAAAGCAGTTCCCTCACTCCTTCCCCCGTCACCGCCGAAATGCCAAACACCTCTATCCAGCCCCGATTTCGCAGTTCGGCAGCCGTTTGCTCCCAGCGTTCCTTGGCTCCCGGCAAGTCCAATTTGTTGCCCACTACAATTTGGGGCCGGGAGGCCAGATGAGGACTATAGGCCTGCAGTTCTGTGTTAAGGGTTTCGAAATCAGCCAGAGGGTCAGGCCGTTCCAGACCCGACAAATCTAACAGGTGTACCAACAAGGGGGCCCGTTCCACATGGCGCAGGAAACGGTCTCCCAACCCCCGTCCCTGATGGGCCCCTTCGATGAGCCCGGGCAGGTCGGCTAACACGAAACTGCGTCCCTCCTCCAAGCGCACGACCCCCAGATGGGGTACCAGCGTAGTGAAAGGATAGGAAGCAATTTTGGGACGGGCAGCGGAGACGCGAGCCAGTAGGGTGGATTTGCCTACGTTGGGAAGGCCAATGAGGGCCACATCGGCCAGCAATTTCAGTTCCAACCGCAGCCAGCGCTCTTCTCCCGGCTCGCCCCGTTCGGCAAAACGGGGAGTTTGGCGGGTAGCAGTGGCAAAAGCCGCATTACCCCGTCCCCCCCGTCCCCCTCGGGCCACTACGACCTGCTGCCCGGGCTGGGTTAAATCGGCCAGAAGACAGCCTGTTTCGTCATCGTAAATCAACGTACCCGGCGGCACCCGGAAAACACAGGTTCGCCCATTGCGTCCCTGACGGTTGCCACCCTCCCCTGGGCGTCCGGACTCGGCCCGATAGTGCTTGTGATAGTGAAAGTCAATGAGTGTGCGCAGGGATTCGTCCACCACGGCAATCACATCCCCGCCCCGCCCTCCATCGCCTCCATCTGGCCCTCCGCGGGGAACGTATTTCTCCCGGCGAAAGGACACCACTCCGTTGCCACCACGCCCCGCCCGCACCTGAATCCGCGCCTCATCTACGAACATGCCCGTTCACCTATTTAATCCTTGCCCCATTGCCCCAATTTTCCCTGTGCTCTCTGCATCTCGGCAGCAAGCGAGGTCTGAGATTTGAAATTTCAGATTTCAAATTCAGGCTTCCAGGGGAAGGACGTGCACGCGCCGTCGGTTCTTGCCGGGACGGTCGAACCTGACCCATCCGTCAACGAGGGCAAACAAGGTATCATCCCCACCTCGCCCCACGTTCTCGCCGGGCAGAATTTTAGTGCCCCGCTGGCGCACGAGGATATGTCCGGCGCGCACCAACTGCCCCCCGTATCGCTTCACGCCCAGACGCTTGCCCTGACTGTCACGTCCGTTACGGCTGCTTCCCGTTCCCTTTTTATGAGCCATGGTTCTCCTCCTGTCTCCCTGGTTCCTCCTCGGCGGCGGCCAGCACCTCTTCGCCCAGCCGAATTTCCTCGATGAACACCTCGGTCAACTCCGCCCGCTGTCCGAAACGGCGGGAATAGCGTTTCTTCGGCTTGTACTTGAAACCCCGGATTTTCCGTCCCCGAAAATGCCGCACTACTCGGCCCGTGACCGAGGCTTCCGGCACCGTCGGCTGGCCCACCAAAACCTCCCCCTCTCGACAGACCAGATACACGCGGTCAAAAGTCACCCGTTCACCCACGGGCACCGGGAGGCGGTCTACTTGAATGGCTGTACTTACCTCCACTCGGTGCTGCTGCCCTCCGCTCTCAATTACGGCATACATTCCTCTAACTCCTCCGCTGGCTTCCTAACTTTTACTATCCCTGACCAAATAAAATAGTATAGCAGAAAAGCAGGATTTTGTCAAATATTGACGCCGCCAAAGGAATAGCGTATAATAATAGAAGCCATGAACGCGAAGTTAGTGCTCCAGATGAACCATATCACCAAGACCTACCCCGGCGTGACCGCGCTGGACGATGTGACTTTCCAGGTGCGGCACGGGGAGGTTCACGCTTTGGTGGGGGAGAACGGGGCGGGCAAATCTACGCTGATGAAAATCCTGGCCGGGGCGGAACAGGCCGACGGGGGAGAAATTTTCCTGGACGGACAAGCGGTGAACATCACCTCGCCCTTGCACGCCATTGAGTTGGGCATCAGCATCATCTATCAGGAGTTCAATCTGGTGCCCTACCTGAGCGTGGCCGAGAACATCTTCTTAGGGCGGGAACCGGTACGGGCTTGGGGCCTCATCAATTGGCCGGAGATGTACCGGCGGGCGGAGGAAATCCTGCAGCGTTTGGGAGCCAATCTGAACCCCCGCGCTATCGTCAGCACCCTCAGCGTGGCCCAGCAGCAGATGGTCGAAATCGCCAAGGCCATCTCTGTGAACGCCCATATTCTGGCCATGGACGAACCCTCGGCCACCCTGACTGAACACGAACTGGAAAACCTGTTCCAACTCATCCGGGCCCTCAAGGAGCAGGAAGTAAGCATTATCTACATCTCCCACCGCTTGGAGGAAATCTTTGAAATTGCCGACCGGGTAACGGTGCTGCGGGATGGACAGGTAGTAGGCACGCGCAACGTAGCGGAGGTGGACCGCAATACCCTCATTCGGATGATGGTGGGGCGGGAGTTGAAGGAGAGTTTCCCCAAGCGGCCTGTGCCTCCCGGCCGGGAAGCCCTGCGGGTGGAACACCTCTCCCGCCGAGGAGTGCTCCACGACATCAGTTTCAGCCTCCGCGAGGGGGAAATCGTCGGCCTGGCGGGACTGGTGGGGGCAGGACGTACGGAACTGGCCCGGGCCATCTTCGGGGCCGACCCCAAAGACTCCGGGCGGATTTACATCTACGGCCAACCGGTGGAAATCAACCATCCTGCGGAGGCGGTCAGGCATGGGCTGGGCCTGGTGACGGAGGACCGCAAACTGCAGGGGTTGGTCTTGGGTATGGTCTTGCGGGAGAACACTACCCTGGCCAACTTAGGCTCCGTCTCCCGCCTGGGGTTCATCAACCGCCGGGCAGAACGGGAGGCCACGGAGGAGTTCATTGACCGCCTGAGCATTCGCACTCCCAGCACGGAAGTGCTGGTGCGCAACCTCAGCGGGGGCAACCAGCAGAAAGTCGTATTGGCCAAGTGGTTGTTCACCCGGGCCAACGTCCTGATATTCGACGAACCCACGCGGGGTATTGACGTAGGTTCCAAAGTGGAAATCCACGAACTGATGAACGACCTGGTGGCCCAGGGCGCGGCTATTCTGATGATTTCCTCGGAACTGCCCGAAATCCTGGGCATGAGCGACCGCATTCTGGTCATGCACGAGGGACGCATCGTCGGAGAACTGAGCCGCGAAGAGGCCACCCAGGAGAAAATCATGCATCTGGCTACGGGAGGACGGTAACCAAAATGACGGCCCAATTCATTTTCACCACCGCCCCCTTTGTCCACTGTCATGCCTCTACCCTGGTGGAACTGCCCGACGGTGACCTGCTAACGGCCTGGTTCGCAGGCACTCAGGAGGGGGCCAAAGACGTGGGAATTTGGCTGGCCCGGCACCACGCGGGCACTTGGACCCCCCCGAAGAAAGTGGCCGATGAGCCGGACGTACCCTGCTGGAACCCAGTCCTGTTCTGCGACCCCGGCGGCCTGGTTTGGCTTTTCTACAAAGTCGGGCCCAGCCCTCAGACCTGGACTGGCGCCTACCGTACCTCCGCGGATGGCGGGCGCACCTGGAGTCCGGTCACCTACCTGCCGGCTGGACTGCTGGGCCCCATCAAAAACAAACCCCTGCTGCTCTCCAGCGGCGAACTCCTCTGTGGCACTTCGGTGGAAAGTTACCGGGCTTGGGCCTGCTGGGTGGAAATCAGCACGGACGGGGGACAGACCTGGACGAAACACGGCCCCATCACCGTGCCGGGCGAAAACTACGGCGTAATTCAGCCCACCCTGTGGGAAGCAGCGCCGGGGCGGATAGTGATGCTCACGCGAGCCACTCAGCGCATTGGCCGCGTCTGCCGTGTCACCTCCGAGGACGGCGGACGCACTTGGGCTCCTGCCCAACCCACCACTTTGCCCAACCCCAACAGCGGCCTGGATGCAGTGCGCCTGCACGAAGGAACCGTTGCCCTGGTCTACAACCACACCACCACCGGCCGCACCCCGCTAAACTTGGCCTTCTCTCAGGACGACGGCCTTACCTGGAGCGAACCGCTGACCTTAGAAGACCAGCCGGGCGAATACTCCTACCCGGCCATCATTCAGACCCGCGACGGGAACCTCCACCTCACCTACACCTGGCGGCGAATCCGAATTAAGCACCTCGTCCTCACCCCAGAGGAGTGCCAGGGATAAAACCCATGCTGTAATTCCCTCTGCGTTCTCCGCGCCCTCGGCGGTAAAGGAATACGAGAACCGGGTGAGATGAGAAACAAAAAGGGCCCAAAGCACCCGCGAAAGGCAGGCTTGACCTTTCTTGCCTGTTATGGTACAATGGGCCAAGAGCCGGATTGGGCAAAAGGACAGAGGAACGAATAGGTGACGATGAAGCATCCTAAATGCTGGCCTGAACAGCGTGCTTTGAGCACGCTTGTCCCGCTAAGCCTGAGCGTTGACGCTTGGGCTCAGGTGTCATA
>DTZQ01000228.1 GCA_012961305.1 Armatimonadota bacterium
CAATTCCCCCAAGCCTGCCGCAACTGCCGCCAGCGCGTTGGCCGTGGCATCGGGCAGGTAGCCTCGCGGACTGGCCACCACCGAGGCCGTGCCCAACAAATCTGCCGTGGGCACCGCCCGACAGCCCCAGGCCTCCAAGTACCGCATGGCCTCGTGGGCCAGCATTTCCAGTTCCCGCAAGGTTTGATAGGTGGCGTAGGCATACGGCCCCGCCGCCTCAGCAGGGGGTTCAGTAGCGCGGACCAGGTTCTGAGCCGGGTAGTGCAGGCCGAGGACCAGCACGGTCCGCGCGCCGGGGAGATGGTCGTTGGGGTGCAACACCCGGGCCTCTCCGAGTTCGATTTGGGGAATGACTGGCCCGTGGGGGCCGCCTGCGTCTCGTACCTCTAAGCCCAGGGCCTCTTCATCTATCACCAGACGTAAGCCCTCCACCAGCGAATCGAAACGCTCCACCGGCGCGACCCCCACCAAATCTGCCCCCCGCTGGCGCAGAAAACCCGCCAATTCCTCGGTGGCCGCCGCCCAATCCTGCGGTGCAGTTGGCCGGGGCAGGCGGGCTGGCCGACCTGCCCAGCGGCCCGGTGCCAGGGGCGCGCTGGTGAGCACACAGGCCGTCTGTTGACGCAGTCCGTACTCTGGCGTGCGCAAGCGGCCCGAGGCCTCCCTTTCGGCCAGTCCCGCTACCTCTGCCGCTACCTCCTCAGGGAAACCGCTCTTGGGCAGGGCCGAGTAGCCTCGTTCTTCCAACAGCCGACAGAGGTCCAATTGCAAGAAGTCCAATTTGCGCTGGAGCACCGCCCCCACCCGTTCGGAAGGCCAGGCCGGATCGTCCGGGTGGGCCAGGGTTTCCGGGTAATGGGCGGCGAAAACGACGACCGAGCGGGCATCGGGCAAGTAGTCGCGGAGGTCAGTAGTCTCAAACTGCTCCCGGCGGGCTATGGCCACGAGGTCGGCTCCGCTTTCAAAGGCCAGCCGCTTCACCTGCTCCGTCGTCCGCCGGTCGAGCCCTGGTTCCCCGTCCCGCGCCTCCGGCTCTCCGACTTCCAGTCCCGGCCGCCGCCGTCGCCAGACGCGGGTGTAGGCGGGGTCTTTCACCCGCAGGTGGGGTGGCAGGCAGTAGCGCAAGCAGGAGCCCATTTCGCCCGCATAGCGTCCGTGCTTGGCCAGCGTCGCCAAGATTACCTGTTCGTCGATTTTCTCCGGCTTGGGCAAATCCAAATGTAGGCCGAAGTGCTCTGCCCAAGCACAGCGCCACTTGTTTTTGTTGGCATAAGTGAACGTCCTCTCTCCGATGCGCACTACGCTCTCCCCGGCCACTTCTTGGGTGAAAGCCTCGGTAGGACAGACCTGTACACAGACGTGGCAGCGGTCGCACAACGGCGGCCCGGAGTACAGAGGCGAGGGTTCCAGGGGAGCGTCGGTGACGAGGCAGCAGAATCGCTGGCGCGGCCCGAACTCCGGGGTCAACAGCAGGCCGCTCCAGCCGATTTCGCCCAGTCCCGCGGCCGCGGCGGCGTGGATGTTGGACAGGTCAGGGGCGAAGGGAGTGGGATTGTCCTTGTAGGGCCGAAAACGCCACACATTGGTCGCTGGCAAGGCCACTACCCGGTGCCCCTCCGCCTCCAACAGCCGGGCCAGCCAGAAGGAAATGTGCTCCAACTTATCGTTCATGGTTCCCTGGATGGCATAGGGCCCTTGGTCGTGGGGCGTGGGTTCGCCACCCAGTTCGATGGCCGCGTCAGGATGGTGAATGGCAATCACCACCACTGCTTGGGCAGAGGGCAAGTGGGCTGTGGGGGTCATCTGCGGTGGAGCATGTTCGTAGCGCTCCACCGCCGCAATGCCCACCAAATCCGCACCCAACTCCAAGGCCCGCGCTTTCAGGCGAGAGGTCAGGATGGGGTCCGTGGATTTCATATTCGTTTTTCCTCCCTGGAGTAATGCCACTCCCCAAACCAACTTAAGCCCGGCGGTGTTAAATTTAACGTGACTACTCAGCCGTAGGCTGATATTCCCGCTTCCTTCGAGGACCGGGGACGGGGGAC
>DTZQ01000229.1 GCA_012961305.1 Armatimonadota bacterium
CCCGAAAAAGAGTGGGAGCCCCTGGCTCCAAGCAGGGTGGAACCGCGGAACAAACCCACAGTTCCGTCCCTGAGGCGGCTGTGGGTTTTGTTTTGTAGGCTATCGCCTTCCACTCCGATGCAGGAGGCAGAATGCTAACCTCACGCATCGGAACAGCGGTGGCACAAAGGAGATAGCGATGGAAGAGGAACTTAAGCAGGTACAAGCAGAGGCCTTGATGCGCATTCAAGGCGCAAGCACCTTGGCCGAATTGGAACAGGTGCGCCAAGCGGTGCTGGGACGCAAGGGCCTATTGGCCCAGAAACTGCCCAATATGCGGGAGGTACCGCCAGAGCAGCGGCCCGTGGTGGGACGGCTGCGCAACGAAGTACAGCGAGCGGTACAGGCCGCCTTTGCCGCCCGCCGGGCCGAATTGGAGGAGGTGGAACGCCGCCGCAAGTTGGAGGTCGAAAGGCTGGATGTGACCCTGCCGGGAAGAATTCCCCTGCCGGGCCGCAAGCATCCCCTCACCCAGGTGCGCGACGAAATCGTGGACATCTTCGTCGGAATGGGGTTCACCGTCGTCGAGGGGCCGGAGGTGGAGTTGGAATACTACAACTTCATCGCCCTCAACATCCCCCCCGACCATCCCGCCCGCGACGACCACGATTCGTTTTTCATTACCGACCACATCTTGCTGCGCACGGAAACCTCGGCGGTGCAAATCCGCACTATGGAGACCCAGGAGCCGCCGGTGCGCATAATCGCACCGGGTCGGGTTTACCGCCGCGATGCAGTGGATGCTACCCATTCCCATACTTTCCATCAGGTAGAAGGACTGTTGGTGGACGAACACATCAGTTTCGGAGACTTAAAAGGTGTCCTCCAGGTTTTCGCCCAGAAGATGTTCGGACAGGACGTGCGCATGCGCTTTCGGCCAGACTACTTCCCTTTCACCGAACCCAGCGCCGAAGCCTCCATTAGTTGCTTCTCCTGCGGGGGAGGTGGCTGCCCCCTGTGCAAGTTTACCGGCTGGATTGAAATCTTAGGCTCAGGTATGGTGCATCCCCAAGTCTTGGAAAACGTAGGCTACGACTCCGAACGCTACACGGGGTTTGCCTTCGGCATGGGTTTGGAGCGCCTGGCCATGCTCAAATACGGCATCACCGACATCCGGCTGTTCTTTGAAAATGACCTGCGTTTCTTGCAGCAGTTTTGAGCAGGAGGCAAGAGGGGGGAGGTGTCGGTCTGGGCGTTGGAGGGGGAAATCCAGGGCGATAAATGAGGAGAAAAACGATGCTCATTCCCTACAACTGGCTTAAGCAATATGTGGACTTCCGCCTGTCGCCGGAAGAACTGGCGGAGCGGTTGACCAATCTGGGGCTGGAGGTGGAAGAAATCACCGAGGTAGACGTGGATGGGCACGGGGAAACGGTGTTGAAGGCAGAAATAACTCCCAACCGTGGTGACTGCTTGTCGCTGGTGGGCGTAGCGCGGGAGACCGCCGCGGCCCTGGGCAGAGAAGTTAAATATCCGCCCTTGGAGGTAGTGGAGGGCGGGGGCGAAATTACGCCGGAGCTCTCCGTCACCATTGAGGTCCCTCATTTGTGTCCGCGCTACTCGGCTCGCCTGATTCGCGGCGTGACCATCGGCGAATCTCCGGCCTGGCTAAAAGAACGCCTGCGCTGCAGCGGGGCCGTGGAGCCGGGTCGGCCCATTAACAACGTGGTGGACATTACCAACTACGTGATGCAGGAGTTGGGCCAGCCGCTGCATGCTTTCGATTTTGACACCCTACGGGGAAGGCGCATCCTCGTGCGCACCGCTCGGCCAGGGGAGTTTATCTTGCCCCTGGAGGGAGAGTTGCGGTGGCTGAGTCCCTCTCACTTGGTCATCGCCGATGCGGAAGTGCCGATAGCCATTGCCGGGGTGATGGGTGGAGAGGAAACGGCGGTGCATCCGGGCACGACCAATGTGCTGCTGGAATCGGCCCATTTCAATCCCGCCAGCGTGCGCTACACGGCCCGCGAGTTGGGCCTGAATACTGAGGCTTCCTATCGGTTTTCACGCTATGTGGACCCCAGCGGAACGGTGGCTGCTCTGGACCGCGCCGCCCAGTTGATTGTGGAGTTGGCCGGAGGAGAGGTAGTGCCCGGTGTGGTAGATGTGTACCCGCGCCCCATACGGCCCCGCGTCATTCGCCTACGCCCGCAACGGTGCAACGAGTTCTTAGGCCTGACCCTGTCGGTGGAGGAAATTGCCGCCCTGCTGCGCCGTCTCTCTTTGACGGTCACCCTGGAGGGAGAGGTGCTCGTGGTAACTGTACCCACGTTCCGAGGTGACTTAAGTCGGGAGGCCGATTTGATTGAGGAAGTAGCACGGCTGTACGGGTACAACAACATTCCCGCCACCCTGCCCTCCGGCGCATCGGCCGTGGGCGGCTTGAGCGAGGAGCAGAAGTTCGAGCGTCGGGTGCGCGACCTTCTTCTGGCCTGTGGACTGAACGAAGTGGTCACCTTTAGCCTCACCAATCCCAAGTCTCTGGCGCAGGCCGGTGAACTTTGGGCAGAGGATGAGCCCATTGCCATGAAAAACGCGCTCAGCGAGGAG
Organism: Armatimonadota bacterium; assembly: GCA_012961305.1. GTDB lineage: Bacteria > Armatimonadota > UBA10988 > UBA10988 > DTZQ01 > DTZQ01. Next base: position 2,590 of record DTZQ01000229.1, read on the forward strand.
TATTCCGTGCTCCGCCCCGTGTTGCTGCCCAGCATTTTGGAGGTGGTGGCTCACAATTGGGCCCGGCGGGAAACCAACGTGCAGATATTCGAGTTGGGCCGGGTGTACCGTGACTTGCAGCGGGAGATGACCAACGAAGACGCGGTAGAGGCCAGCCGCCTGATTAGGGGCCGTACGGCCTCGACCCTGCCCCTTCCGGTGCGGGAACAGCGTACTTTGGCTGGGGCCCTCGTGGGCACCCATTGGTCTTCCGCCTGGAACTTGGATGGGGGGGCCCTCCGGGCCGATTTTTACCGGGTGAAGGGCATCCTCGAATGCCTGCTGCAGGAACTGGGAATTGGGGAATACACCATCGAAGCCACTCAGCACCCAGCCTTTCACCCGGGCCGTTGTGCCCGGCTGGTAGTGGCTGGGGAGGAGTGCGGGGTGTTCGGGGAAATCCGGGCCGAAGTGGCCGCTGCCTATGAGGTGAAAGAGCGAATTTACGCTTTCGAGGTGAACCTGGAACCCCTGTTGGCTCGGACCGGCCTGAAACGCCACTACCAACCCATTCCCCGCTATCCGGCTGCAACGCGGGATTTGGCAGTGGTCGTAGCCAACGAGGTGCCCGCCGCCCAAATAGAGGCCATTATCCGGCGGGAGAGTGGGGCCTTGCTCGAGCGGGCCGAGGTGTTCGACGTGTACACCGGGCCGCCCGTTCCTTCCGGCCACCGGAGCGTCGCCTATGCCCTGACCTTCCGCTCCCCAGAGCGCACCCTCACCGATGAAGAAGTCGAGGCCCTCATGCAGCGCATCATCGCCGCGCTGGCCGAGGAACTGGACGCCCGCCTGCGAGAATAGGGAGCAGTGGTGCTTACCGAGGCAGAATGGTAGCGGTAAAGATGGGAGAACTGGGACCCCCC
>DTZQ01000230.1 GCA_012961305.1 Armatimonadota bacterium
TATGAGTTTCTGGGAGTCCAGGCGGCCCCCAGCCCCGGCCCCCCTAACCCTCCCCGCACGCGGGAGGGCAAGGGTGGGGACGAGGGACGAGGAGGCCCTTTGGCATCAGAGGCTTCAGCCCCGTTGAGACGGTACTTGCCTAAAAGGACTGAGGACTGAGTCCCTCAGCACTCAGTCCTGGTGAAGGAGGGGGTCAGGAGTGAGTAATTACCAGGAGGTCAAACATGGGCAGAAGAAACTTTCTGAAAGAAACGGGTGTGGGAGCGGTCGTCGCTGGCCTGATAGGCGGTACACCGGGAAAAAGGCCGAACCCGGAAAGAGAATTACAGGCCATAACTCTAAACACGGGGCCCTATGAGGTGCAGGCCCATTCCGTTGACCAGCGGTCGGAAAACATAGTGGCAGAGGAAGACATGCACATAGTGGCCATAGAGCACTTTATCGGGGTAGGCGGAGGAGGATTAAGCGACAATGGCCACATCCTCTCCCAAAATCCCGACAATCCCTGGACCAAGTGGCCGGGAACGGCCATGGAGCCTACCGGAACCAAGGGCTACTTTGGGTATTGTGGCCGGGACTACTACAGCGAGGTAAGTGGGATCAGCGATGTTTTGGTCTACGAAAGTTTCCCCACGGGCTATTTCCTGCTCCGAGAGGGAGAAAGGCTGTTCATGCATTGCTACGCCAGCAATTTCACCGATGCCCCCAGATTTTTCCACCATGCGGTAAGGCTTATTTACTGGTAGCCGGGGCTGGGGGCGTAGCACTTTTCCCAAAGGAGGAAAAGGAAGGCGTAAAACGTTAGGCGTAAGGCGTGAGGCATAAGGCATAAAAATCCGTTTGGTGGATGTAGCCCAGAGTTTGAACTTTGGGCGGGGAGGCGAGCAAGGGGGGAGGATAGGGGGTAAGGGCCTGACACCCTGTTTACCCCCACCGTTTACGTTGAGGCGCAGGTTTAAGGCTAAAGGTGAAGGGCGGCTAAGGGGAACCGCCCTACCGGATTAAGATTGCTTTGCGGGGGGCAGCGGTTGATGGTAAAGTTCAAACATATCTGGCAGGCCCCTGGTCTGCTTAGGGGGCAACAGATGAGGGAGCACAAACGCAGGGGCGATTCCACCTCCGAAGATATGGCAGTCGTCTGGCCGTTCGATGGCCAAGTTGTCCGTGCGAATCTGGGCAAAGCCATACGCCCGCTTCGCGTGCTGCACCAGAGATTCCAGATACTCGTCAATCCAGGTCAGATACAACTCTTTGCCGGTGTGGGCATATAAGTAGAGCAGGGCGGTGGCCGGCTCCAGCGCCAGATTGCAGCGCTGGCTCCTCCCCCAACCCAGCCACGACCACTCGACGTACAGTCCATTCTCCCGCCCATACTCCCTAAGGCGAGCGGCAAACTCTTCTGCTACTGAGACCTGGCCCAACATGCAGAGGGAACGGATGAGCAAACAGGTGCAGAGGTGTTGGAACTGTACCCGGTTCGGCAGCCGCTCTCCCGTTTCCACGTCCACCAGATACAATTTCCCCTCCTGCGGTTCGTAACTGTACCGCAGAAAACTATCCAGCACCTGCTCGGCGCTGCGGCGATAGGCCACCTCGCCCGTTACCTCATGAGCCAGGCAGAGGGCTTCCAGGAAATCCGTAATCATGTCCTGCCGGGTGATGGGATGCTCGGCCCAAATTTCGGGA